>DATMND010000464.1:0-4905 GCA_035569235.1 Acetobacteraceae bacterium
CACGGCCAATCGCCCGGCATCGCCGCCGAGTTCGGCCGCATGTTCGGCCACCCAGCGTGTCGCGAAGACGCAGTCGTCCAGGCCCGCGGGAAACTTGTGCTCGGGTGCCAGGCGGTAATCGACCGAGACCACGATGCATCCGGCGCCCGCGCACAGGTTGCGACACATGCCGTCATGGGTATCCAGACTGCACAGCACGAATCCGCTGCCGTGAAAGAATGCCAGGATGGGAAAGGGACCGGGTCCCTCGGGTCGGTAGATGCGGAGCTTCAGATCGCCGCCGGGTCCCGGGATGGCGCGTTCCGTCACGGCGCCGACTCCGGCCGGCGCGGCTATGAGCGCGGCGCGCGCCTCATACTGGGCGCGCGCATCGGTGACCGAGAGCGTGTTCGTCGCCGGAACGCCGGTTCCCATGTCGAGCAGGGCCTGAATTTGCGGATCCACGGGCATGTTCGCTATCCGGGTTGCGGCGCCACGGTCATGGTCGCCATGGGGAAATGCGTGATTGGTCCGGTGAAGGGCGGAAACCGGCCGAACGACGCGCGCATGTCGTGACGCACCGGCGAGTTCAAAGCCGATGTGAGCGCCGCCGGACTGTCGTACACGACCTTGTTGCGCTGCATGTGGCGGACACGCGGCCATGGCAGCGACGCGCACCAGTCGATGCAGGTGTAGATCTCGATCTGCCGGATGCCCGGAAAGCGCGCCATGATCGGCGGATGATCGGCGATGTAGTGGGCAAGCCAGGCATTCAGATCCTCTGCCTCGCCCTCGTAGGCGACGAGATAGGTGCAGGGGACTTCCCCGACTGGCGTGCGGAATGTCGGATCCGGAACCGGATAACGGCGCACCGCCATCGCCTGTTGGGTTATGTTTGCACTCCCCAATGACTGCAGCGCGCCATGTGTCGCGAGCTCCCCCAGATGACCGCTGGTCGCGGCCTCCAACGCCGCGATGTCATCGAAATAGAGTTGCAGGGCAAGCTGCGGCGGCGGGCCATCGTCCAGATAAGGATCGCTGGTGCTCGACGGCGTGAAGACCAGTGCCTGTCGCAGGCCCGGCGTGGCGGCGAGGAAACCGGCGAGTTTTGGCAGCTCTACTTGGTTCACGCGTGACTGCGGCGCGGCCGGATCGCGAAACTGTGCAAACCAGCAGAACGTCATGTGCGGAACAGCGCCGCGACGGCGGCTGGCGCGTAGCCCGGTGCAATGCGCACGTCCACCACGGCGACGGCGCCGCCCTCCACCGCCTCGATCGCGCTGCGGAACGTCGCCGCCAGGTCAGCGTCATCCGTGATCGGGCCGAAGCCTTGCGCGCCCTGCGCCTGGGCCAGCTGGGAAATATCGATCTCCGGATCGGCGATCCGCTGGCCGATCCAGCGGTTCTCCACCGGCCGGCTGCGCATGCGCGCCACCCGCTCCTGATGCAGTTCGTCGTTGAAGAAGGAGCGGTTGTTGGCAACCACCACAAGCAGCGGGATATTGTAGTGCACGGCCGTCCAGATCGCGGTGGCGCCCATCAGGAAATCGCCGTCGCCACAGACGGCTACTGGAAGCCGGCCGCTGCCGCGTAGTGCCAGTGCCGCGCCGACCGCGACGCCCGGCCCGGCGCCGATCCCGCCACCACCGGCGGATCCGATGTAGTCCAGCGGATGATGGAACGGCCACGCCGGCGCGTGCCAAGAGAGCGAGAGATGCAGCAGCGACGCGGGTCGCGCACCGACCGCCTGACGCAGCGCGTGCGTCAGCTGCGAAGGGCTGATGGCGCCCGGGTCGATGGCGGGCTCCGGCACAAACGACGGCGTCCCGACATCACCCGCTCCCTGCCGCGGCAGATGATCCAGCATGGCCGCGACCATGGCATCGCCGCCTGCCGCTATGAACAGATCGGCTGGCGGGAGCGCCTGATGGTCCATGCTCCAGCCGTTGTGGAGTTGATGATCCAGCGTCACGTTGATCACCTTGGCGGCGGGAGAGACCGTTCCGCAGGCTGCCTTCAAAGCCCCTGCCAGATCGACCCAGTCGAGGCTCAGGATCACATCGGCCGAGGCGATCGCCTGCGCGGCCTCCTGCGCCGGAAATGTTGCCGGAGCACCGGCGTGCAACGGATGGTCGGTGGGAAACACCGCGCCGCATTTGAGGTCGGTCACAACGCGCGCCCGCAATGCTTCGGCCAGTCGGACGCGATTGGCCCATGCCTGTTCACCGCGCGAGCCACGGCCCATCAGGATGACCGGTTGTTTTGCCTGCCGCAGCATTGCGACGGCCTGCGCCACCGCCTCCTGCGGAGCGGCGGACGCCACATCCGGCACGAACCGGGAAACATCGATCGGCGGCAGCGGGTCCGCCAGCGGCGCCTCCTGCATGCCGGCGTCCAGATTGACATAGACTGGGCCCATCGGCGCCGACTGCGCGAGCCAGCAGGCACGCAGCACAGCCTCGCGCGCTGCCTCAGCGGATGCCGGCTGGTCATCCCATTTGGTATAGGCGCGAACCAGCGCGCCCTGATCGCGGGCGGTGTGAATCCAGTCGATCCAAGGGCGGCGTTTCGGCGCATCCACCGGCCCGGTCGCGCCGAGCACCAGCACCGGCATCCGGTCGCACCAGGCGTTGAAGATCGCCATCGTCGCGTGCATTAGCCCGACATTGGAATGCACCGCAGCCGCCATCGGCCTGCCGGTCACCTTCGCATAGCCGTGCGCAATCGCCACGGCGTGCTCCTCGTGCAGGCAAAGCAGCATCTGCGGCTGCACATTGCCCAGGTGGTTCACCAGACTGTCGTGCAGGCCGCGATAGCTGGCGCCGGGGTTGAGTGCGATGAACGGGATCTCCAGCGCACGCAGCGTTTCGGCGACGACGTCGCTGCCGAACAGCGCATTGCCTGAGGGCAACGGCAACGGCCGCTCGATGGCGATACCCGAGCGATCGGCAAGATGGTTCTGGTGGTCGGACATGCCAGGACTCCTCGGGACGGTTCAGTGCGGAAAGAATGCCTCAAATTCGAGCATCGGCGCGCCCCGCCCGGAATGGCTGACGAGGGGAACTCGCAGGAATGTTATGAGCGGCAGTTAATGTGGCCGTCACCTGATTGTCCATATAGGCCATTATCGGCTGCACACCGGCAAAGGAATGGCCCAATGCCCTTCGATGCAATGGTCGCTGTAACGCGGCAAAGGACGATTTCCGAGACACTCGAGCGTCATGGCCTTGCCCCGGTGGCCTGGGGCGTACTGGCGGCACACAAGCAGTCGCAGCTGGAAAAGTTTGGCCCGAGTTTCTGGTATCGGCACCAGGCGGCGCTCTCGATGGCGCTGGTCGTTGCCAGTCCCGCTGTGGGCGCCCTCGCGGGCGCGATCCAGGGTTTCACCGCGCACTCGAGCGCACTGACGATCGGCAGCAGCTTTGCCTGGATGTGCCTCGTTGCGGTGGTTACCGGCACGGGATTGATCCGTCTGCGCGCCGGTTCGCATTGGAGGGAGCGGTGGATCGCCACCGGTCTGCTCGGCGACCTCGGCGTTCCCGAGCCCATTGCCGATGCCGCCCGTAGGCTGCGGCGTGACCTGCCGGGTGCGACACTGATCCTCGGCGAGTTGATGCGCGAGGAAGTCGTCCTGGATCCCTATCTGCTGGTCAAGTACGGCGACGAGTGCGTGTGTCTCGGTATTTGGGAGGATGGGCAGGTCATCGCCTGCGCGGAATAATACCGACGGCCCTTGATTGGGCGTCGCCGGTCCCACAACACCGTCATGCTCGGCGTAGTTCGGCCGTGCACGTCTTTTCCAGCACCGTCATGGTCGGCGAAGGCCGACCATCCACGTCTGTCCTTGCTGCGATCAGCAAGGCCGTGGATGGCGGGCCGGAGCCTGTCCTCGGGCGGGCCTTTGGCCCGACCCGTCGGCCCGCCATGACGAGGAAGAGCAGGGCCGGACACCGGCAAGCCGGTCTCTGCCAGCTAGGCGGCAGCTACGTGCGCTTCGGGATGTTCCTCCCCCCGGTCCCCGGGTTGATTTAGGCAACGAGTTCCCGCATCGAGCATGACAAGTCTCGCAGCCCGGCCGCTGCGACCTGCTTCCGCCTGGCGATCATTGTCCGACCGGCCATGAACTCGGCGGGCGCATTGACCGCCTCGACCGCTTGCACCGTGCCACCGGCGGCGAGATGGAAGATGGCGAAGGCTCCAGCCTCCGGATCCCCGCGCACGACGCTTTCCGACACGTCGAACAGGAGACCGGCGATCTGAAGCCGGACCTCGTACTGGTCGGACCAGAACCAGGGAACCTCCGGCGCCGGTGGTGGCCGGCCGCACAAGGAAGCCGCGGCCTGCTTCGCCTGCTCCAAAGCATTTGGCACGCTCTCGAGCCGCACCGTCCGCTGATACAGCGGCACCGATCGACAGGTGCAGTCACCGATGGCCTGGATCGTGGGGTCCGACGCACGCGCGGCGCTATCGACGACAATGCCGTCGGCGCAATCCAGCCCGGCCGCACGGCCGAGTGCATCGCTCGGCGTCGCCCCGATTGCGACGAGTGCAGCGTCGCAAGGGATCTGCGTGCCGTCCGCAAGGTGGACGCCGGTGACGCGACCGTCGGTTCCTTCGAATGCCTCGACCGCGGCATTGAGCAAGATGCGAACGCCGTCGGACTCGTGGCGTCGCTGAATAAAATCCGACAGCAAGGGGGAAGCGACCCGTGCCAGCACGCGCGCTTCTCGTTCGACCACAGTGACATCGACGCCCATCGCGCGGGCGGAGGCGGCGGCTTCCAGCCCAATGTAGCCAGCACCGATGATCGCGAGGCGCAGACCCGGCCGCAGCGCAGCCTTGAGGCGATCGGCATCGGCGACGCTGCGGAGTTCGTAAACGCCGGCGAGGCTGCTTCCTGGCACTGGCAGCACCCTCGGCCGCGCG
>DATMND010000465.1:0-4013 GCA_035569235.1 Acetobacteraceae bacterium
TTCTGGTCGTTCGGCTCGGCCAACGCCATGCCCGCGATCATGACCCACGGCGGTTGCATGGTGCTGCAGGAGGCCTTCGAGCCGGGCGCGGCGCTGGCCTTGATCGAGCGCGAGCGCTGCAGCGTGTACTACGGCATGGCCAACATGGCGCGCGCCCTGCTGGAGCATCCGGATCATCCCGGGCGCCGGCTGGGCGCGATGCGCACCGGCCTCACCATCGGTCCGCCGGAGGACATCACGCTCACCATCCAGGCTCTGGGCGCCGCTGAGCTCTGCACCGTCTACGGCTCGACCGAGACCTACGGCAATTGCGCCGTCACCGACGCGCACGACCCGCTGGCGCTGCGCCTCGCCACGCAAGGCCTGCCGTTGCCGGGCATGACCATCCGCGCCGTCGATCCGGCGACCCGGGCGCCGCTGCCGGCGGGCGAGACCGGCGAGCTGGCGGTGCGAGGCTACACGACGCCCGGCTACTTCCGCGCGCCGGAGCTCGACGCCCAGGCGTTCGATGCCGCCGGCTGGTTCCTCACCGGCGATCTCGGCTCGATCGAGCCGGATGGCCGCGTGCGCTTCCGCGGCCGGCTGAAGGAGATGATCAAGACCGGGGGCGTCAATGTCGCGCCGCTGGAGGTCGAGCATGTGCTGCTGCAACACCCCGACATCGTGCAGGCTCACGTCGTCGGTGTGCCGGATCGGCTGAAGGGCGAGATCGTCGCCGCCGCCGTCGAGCTGCGCGCCGATGCCCCGCCGGACGCCGCGGCGATCACGGCCTTCTGCCGCGAGCGGCTGGCGAGCTACAAGGTGCCGACACGGTTGGCCTTTCGCGCGGCGGGCGAATTCCCGCGCACACCGACCGGCAAGATCCACAAGCCCGGCCTGCGCCAGGAACTGGCATCGGATGGCACGTCATAGGCTATGAAAGCCCCGAGGGAGGAACGCATGTCCGGTCTGTATTACGATCAGTTCCATGTCAGTCAGGTGTTCAAGCACCCGATCCGCCGCACGATCACCGAGGCCGACAACATCTGGTTCAGCGCCGTGACGCACAACCCCTCCTACCTGCATCTCGATGAGGAGTACTGCCGCAACGAGACAGAGTTCGGCCAGCGGCTGGTCAATAGCTGCTTCACGCTGGCCCTGATGGTGGGCATCTCGGTCGGCGACACCGTGCTGGGCACCGCCGTCGCCAACCTCGGCTGGGACGAGGTGCGCTTTCCAAAGCCGCTGTTCCACGGCGACACCGTGCGGGTCGAATCGGAAGTGCTGGAGATGCGCGAGAGCAAGTCCCGGCCCGGTCAGGGCATCGTCATCTTCGCGCACCGCGCCTTCAACCAGAACGGCGAGCTTGTGGCCCATTGCAAACGCTCGGCCCTGATGAGGAAGACACCGGTGTGACACCGGTCGTCCCGCCCTATGGAAAGACAACTTCATGGAACGCGCACATGGCGTGGCGAGCATGTAGATGGGGCCGATGTTCAGTGAAGCACAAGGTTGCGCAGGCGCAGCCGCTGAAGGTCAGATCAAGCTAACACACCGCCACGCGCAGCCTTCACTGCCGGCATTTGTCCCGGGCCGTCACGGCGCAACGGGACGGGGGGTGGAGGCGTCGCCGGCTGCGGTCATCCGGGGCGGCCCCTACCCGACCTGCGTGGTGATAACGCATTTGCCGACGATCTGGCGCGCCGCCAGCGCCTCCAGCGCCGCGACGCACTGCGCGAAGGCAAATCGCCGGTGGACGTGCGGGCTGAAGCGGCCCGCCGCGATCCAGCCGAGCATCCGCTCCACCTGCTCGCGCGCCTGGGTGGTCTGTGTCGCGAAGAAATGGCCGTAATTGGCCCCGATCACCGAGGCCGCCTTGATCAGCAGGATATTGGCCCGGGCCACCGGAAAGACGCCGCTGGTGAAGCCGATCACCAGGATCCGGCCGAGCGGCGCGATCGCCCGCAGCGAGATGTCGAACAACTCCCCGCCGACCGGGTCGCAGAATACATCGGCCCCGCGCCCGCCGGTAAGGTCGAGGATCCGTTCGCGCACCGGCTCGGTCCGGACGTTCACGACCGCATCGGCGCCGAGCTGCCTGACGACCGCGAGCTTGGCATTGTCCGAGCCGGTCGCGATCACCCGCGCGCCAAGCAGCTTGCCGAGCTGCACGCAGGCCAAGCCGACGCCGCCTGTGGCGCCGTGCACGACCAGCGTCTCCCCGGCGGCCAGACGGGCCCGGTCGGTGAGCGCAAAACAGGCCGTGCCGTAGGCCGTGGGCACGGCGGCGGCGATGTCGCTCGCAACCCCGTCCGGGATACGCGCCAGGCCGGTCTCAGGCAACGTGATGTCCTCGGCAAAGCTGCCCTTCACGGCGTTGTCCTGCCAGCACACCCGGTCGCCGGCATGCAGGCGCGTCACCCCCGCGCCGCAGGCGAGTACTTCGCCCGCACCTTCCACACCCGGGATGAAGGGCGGCGTGGACTTGATCGGATAGGTACCGGCAATCGACAGCAGATCGGGAAAATTCAGGGCGGCACTGTCGATCCGCACGCGCACCTCGCCCGGCCCCGGCGCACGCGACGGCCAGTCCGTGAGCCGCAGGCCAGCGGGCGGGCCGAAACGCTCGCAGAGCCAGGCTTTCATGATGGCGACTCCTGGTCGAGTGATGCCTGGGGGATGCCGCGATCCAGCGCGCAGGCGAAGCCGAACAGGACGCCCATGTAGCCGTGTTGGCGGAACGCGTCCTTCATTGGTGCGCCCGAGATGAATTTTGTCGAAGGCACGCTGTCGGTCCAGGCGGGCGCTACCCTTTTTCGATGCAGGGCCTTCGCTCTGCCTGTGCCAGCGGGAACTGTCATGGCGAATGGCGGGGCAGGCGTCACGGTCGGCGTGCGGCCGGAGGACGTCCTGGTCGGTGAAGGCCCATACACCGGTCATATCACGCTCATCGAACCGACCGGTCATGAGACGCTTGTGCAGGTCGACCTAAACGGACAGACGCTGATGTCGCGAATTGCCGCGCACATGCCTGTCCGCGTCGGGGAAAAGATCGATGTGGGCTTGCGCGCATCGCGATTGTATTTCTTTGACAAAGAGACCGGCAAACGCATCGGCGTCGAAAAATAGAGCGCCTTGAGTATAACCCCACCGAGCTGGTCAATCGATCGGCGGATGCTTACTTTCCGAGGGGGGAAGGTGTGGGGCCGCATTCGGGCCGTTGCGGAAGCAAATGGCTGCGTTCCTCACATGCTGCAGGTCCTGAACGCGGCGCGCGAGGCAAAGCTTCGGGTCTTCTATGGAGTGAAATTCCGCAGATGCCGGATTCCTGGGCGCATCCTCAGAGATCGCCTTGCCTTGGCTGCCTGCCGGCCGCCATCATCGGGGCCGGTTGAGGAGCATCGAGCATGCGCGCGTTGATCTGCCGCCAATGGGGCGGCATCGAGCAATTGCAAATTGGCGAGGCACCGGTGCCGCGACCCGGCCGCGGCGAGGTGCTGATCCGCGTGAAGGCGACGGCGGTCAACTACGCCGACGCCATCATGGTCGCCGGGCGCTACCAGACCAAGCCGGAGCTGCCGTTCAGCCCGGGGCTGGAGACCGCCGGCGTGATCGAGGCTTGCGGGCCTGACGCGCAGGGTCTGCAGCCCGGCGATCGGGTGATGGCGATCCTGGCCTATGGCGGTCTGGCCGAGTATGCCGTGGCGCCGGCCGCGGAGACCTACGTCATCCCCCGGGGCTTGAGCTTCGCCGAGGCCGGCGCTTTCCCGATCGCCTACATCTCCAGCCATGTGGCGCTGCGCTGGCAGGGACGGCTGGAACCGGGCGAGACGCTGCTGGTACTGGGCGCCGCGGGCGGCGTCGGCCTGACCGCGGTGGAAATCGGCAAGGCCATGGGCGCCCGCGTCATCGCCGCGGCCAGCACGGCGGAGAAGCTCGCCGTGGCCACCAACCACGGCGCTGACGCCACGGTGAACTACGCCAGCGAGAAGCTGACCGAGCGGGTGATGGCGCTGACCGGCGACAAGGGCGCC
>DATMND010000466.1:0-13453 GCA_035569235.1 Acetobacteraceae bacterium
GCGTATTCGTTCGGTCGCATTCGCATGGACCGATGGGCTCGGGCATCTCGGTGCCTGGGGCGGGGTTACACTGCTCGGGCCGCTCTACGCGCTGGGACCGAACCATCTGGGCTGGATCCTGTGGATCGTGATCCCCGGCGCATTGCTGCCGGCCGCGCTGATCCGCGGGCTGGGGATCAGGCAGTCCGGGGCTGTGCTGGAGCAGGTGTCTACATGACGACGCAATCCGGTCCCCCGCCGAGCGCCGATGACATAGCCGAACTAGCGGAGCGCGCGTTCGCTGCGATCCCGCAGCGGTTGGCAGAACACGTCCATGGCGTCGCGATCTCGGTCGAGGAACTGCCGGACGATGCGACACTGGACGAGTTGGGGATCGAGTCGGCCTGGGACCTGACGGGGCTTTACCATGGCACGCCGCTGACGGAGCGCAGCGTCTCGGACATCGCGCGCCAGCCTGACCTTATCTTTCTCTACCGCCAGCCGATCCTGCTGGAGTGGGTCGAGACCGGCGAGGACCTGGACCGCTTGGTGCGCAACGTGCTGGTGCACGAGATCGCCCACCATTTCGGATTTAGCGACGCGGACATTGAGGCGCTCGAGCGGGAGATGGAGTGACACCGGCGGCCCTGTTGGACGACCGCTCCCGTTAAGGGTTATCCGATTCGGAATTTGCACTGGCGACAAGCGGATGCCGATTTGTGGGCGAGACGCCCGCTACCGACCATCAACACACGCGACCGTCGATCATGCGATGGTGCCCGACTCCCGCGCCTTGATCTGCGACGCGAGCCCCTTCGAGAAGATGCGGCACCAGCGCCGGCCCACCGGCATGGAGCCGAGGCTCTGCCATCCATCGCACCTCATCCCTTCACTGTCGCGCGTTATCGCGCCAACGGGGTATTGAGCGCCAAATACATACGCCCGGCATAAGCGCCGCCGTTGACCGCGAACACCTCGCCGGTGACGTAGTCGGCCGCGGAAGAGGCCAGGAACAGCGCGATTTCCGCGACGTCCCCCGGTGTTCCAAACCGCCCCCATGGAATATTCTTCAAAAGCGCCCGCTGGAACTCCGAGTCCGGGACCGCGCCGTCATTCTGGATATAGCCCGGAGCGATACAGTTCACGTTGATGCGTGCCTCAGCAAGCTCCATCGCCAGCGCTTTGGTGAACATTACGATGCCCGCCTTCGAGGCGCAGTAGTGCGAGCCGCCAGGGCGGGCGCTGGCGTAGGCGCCGGAGGACATCGTGATGATCTTTCCGGAGCGCCCACCGTCCGTCATGCTTCGCGCCGCCGCCTGGCATGTGAGGAACGTCCCGCGGAGATTGGTCTCGATCACGCGATCCCATTCCTCGACTTCCATGTCGAGCACCCCGAGGGTCGGAAAGACGCCGGCGTTGGCCACCGTGATCGTCACCGGGCCCAGAGCCCGTTCCGCCGCCGCGAAGAAACTCCGAACCGATAACGCGTCCCGCACGTCGATGACGCCGGCGAAGGTCCGCTCACCGCCCAGATCGGCGGCCACGCGCTCCGCCATGTCCCGGCGCATATCGCCCAACGCCACCAGCGCGCCAGCCGCGTGGAACGCCTGGGCAAGGCCCGGACCGATGCGGCCGCTGGCGCCGGTGATAACGACGACTTTGTCCTTGATACCTTCTGTCATGCTCGGGCCTTTCAGGAACTGAAGATTTACGCAAAAAACCAGCGCTCGCGGTGCTTCGCCGTTCAGCGATCCAGCAACGCCAGCAAAAACGGAGGATAACGGTCCCCTTGCACCGTCATCGCGGAGAGAACTTCATCCATCGCCGCGAGATCGTCCGCCGTCAGGACGATGCGCGCCGCGCCCACGTTCTCCTGGAGATGATGCACTTTCGTGGTGCCTGGGATCGGCACGATCCAGGGTTTCCGCGCCAGTAGCCAACCGAGTGCGATCTGGGCCGGCGCCGCCTGCTTTCGGACCGCGATCTGTCCGAGCAAATCGACCAGGGCCTGATTCGCGGTCCGCGCCTCAGGCGTGAAGCGGGGAATCGTGTTCCGCAGGTCTCTGGCGCCGAACTGGGTGTCGGCATTGATGGCCCCGGTGAGAAAGCCTTTCCCCAGCGGGCTGAAAGGAACGAGACCTATGCCGAGTTCCTCGAGCGTGGGCAGGATTTCCCGCTCAGGTTCCCGCCACCACAGCGAATACTCGCTTTGCAGGGCAGCGACCGGCTGAACCGCATGCGCCCGGCGGATCGTTCGCATGCCGGCTTCGGACAGGCCGAAGTGTTTGACCTTGCCTTGCCGGATCAGATCCTTGACGGTTCCCGCGACGTCTTCGATCGGCACATTTGGATCGACGCGGTGCTGGTAGAACAGATCGACGCGATCGGTGCGGAGTCGTTTCAAGGATGCATCGGCGACCACCCTGATCTGCTCCGGTCGGCTGTTCACGCCAAGGTCCGCGAGCGTCTGGCCGAATGTGTGGCCAAACTTGGTCGCGATCACGACCTGGTCGCGGAACGGGGCGAGGGCTTCGCCCACAATTTCCTCGTTCCTGTACGGCCCATAGGCTTCGGCGGTGTCGAAGAACGTGACCCCAAGCTCGAACGCCGTGCGGATCAGCCTGATGGCGTCCCGCGTGTCGGGGACGGCGTTCAGTCCCATACAGCCCAGGCCGATCGCTGAAACCTCCGGCCCGCCGTTCCCGAGTGTTCGTTTTTGCATCGAATGCTCTCCCGCCTTCCCATCGGGCCGTGAGGGTCAGGCCCGGTATTGGGCGTCGCTCACGTGTTCCATCCAGTCCACCACTTTGCCGTCCAGCGCTTCCTGAATGGCGATATGGGTCATTCCCGTGGTTGCCGTGGCGCCGTGCCAGTGCTTCTCGCCGGGCGCGAACCAGACCACGTCGCCGGGCCGGATTTCCTCCACCGGTCCGCCTTCGCGTTGAACCCAGCCGCGGCCGGCGGTGACGATCAGCGTCTGGCCCAACGGATGCGTGTGCCAAGCCGTTCGGGCGCTAGGCTCGAACGTGACGCTGGCCCCCCGCGCGCGCGCCGGCTCGGGCGGATGAAACAGCGGGTCGACGCGCACCGCGCCGGTGAAATAATCGGCCGGTCCCTTGCCGGACGGCTGTGAGCCTACGCGTCTGATGTCCATTGTTTGTGCCCTTCGGCTTGTTACGAGGTCAGTACCGGCGCGGCGGATCAGCGCGGCTCAAGACGCAGCGTGGTCGCCAGGATTTCAGAACGCACCATCTCCGGTGCATGGCTGCTGTGGCGGTATTTGCGCAGGATATCGCGGCTGGCCCGTTCGACCGAGACGTCGTCGCTCGCCGGAAAAGCCTGCACGGCCAACTGGCGCCCGGCGAATTCCAGCGTGGCTGGCC
This sequence comes from Acetobacteraceae bacterium, assembly GCA_035569235.1. Lineage (GTDB taxonomy): Bacteria > Pseudomonadota > Alphaproteobacteria > Acetobacterales > Acetobacteraceae > JAMXLO01. The sequence continues at coordinate 3,363 of DATMND010000466.1, forward strand.
CGCCCGCGGCGAGGTCCTTGTACCAACGCCCTCGGGCGCCCAGCCACGACCGGACGAAGACGTCGCCGTCATCGACTTTCACCCAGATCACGACCGCGCTCCCGGGATGCTTCCCGGTCCGGATCCTGGGCTCTTGCACATCACGCAATGCGCGTAGCGTGTCGTCGTCGAATTTCGGCATGATGCGATCTCCCCAAAGCGTCGCCCCGGCCGCAAGTTGTGTGCGGCAAGTTCCGGAATACTAAATTAGCGTTCCTGCGCCCTACGATTAGATGCTATGATCCGCATACAATTATGATCCAGGCTCATGAATGCGGCGCGAAAACTTCAACGATCTTATCGCCTTCCTCGCGGTCGCGAAGGAGCGCAGCTTCACAAGGGCGGCGGCGCGGCTGGGTGTTTCGCAGTCGGCCCTGAGTCACACCGTTCGTGGATTTGAGGAACGGCTCGGCCTGCGGCTGCTGACCCGCACCACTCGCAGCGTCGCACCGACCGAGGCGGGAGAGCGGCTGTTGCGCGCCGCGGGGCCGCGTCTTGACGAGATCGACGCGGAATTGGCCGCGTTGAGCGCGATGCGCGACAAGCCATCCGGCACCATCCGGATCACCGCGCACGACCACGCGGTGCGGTCTGTTCTCTGGCCGGCCATACAGAAGCTGCTGCCGGACTATCCTGACATTAAGATCGAGATCGTCATCGACTACGGCCTGACCGACATCGTCGCCGAGCGCTACGACGCCGGTGTTCGCTCCGGCGAGATGGTGGCCAAAGATATGGTCGCCGTGCGCATCGGGCCGGACATGCGCTCGGCGGTCGTCGGCGCACCATCCTATTTCGCGACCCGGTCGAGGCCGAAGACGCCGCAGGACCTGACAACGCATGCCTGCATCAACCTGCGCCTCCCAACTCATGGTGGGCTCTACGCCTGGGAGTTCGAGAAGGGAGGTCGCGAAATAAGGGTGAGGGTCGACGGGCAGCTTGTGTTCAACGGAACCGCTCCAATGCTCGACGCCGCACTTGCCGGGTTTGGACTGGCATATGTGCCTGAGGACATTGCGCGGGCGTACCTCGCAGACGGCAGTCTCATTCGTGTGCTCGCCGACTGGTGTCCGCTCTACCCAGGCTACCACCTTTTCTACCCGAGCCGCCGTCAACCCACTCCAGCGTTCACGCTTCTGGTCAATGCGCTGCGCTACCGGCGCTCAGGGAAGGCATAAATGTCGAGCGTGGGCGACACTGCCCGCGTGACCGCGACAGTCCGACCTGGTGTTGAAATGAGCAGCCGCTGTCACCAGTGCCCGTCGGAGGAACGTTGTCGGCACTTATGTCCGCTTTAGAGAAACTAACCGCTACGGACGTGCGCAGCAGCGCTGTCGGCCGCGGCCGGACGCTCCAGCATCCGCAGTCAACCCAGATCATGGACAACAGTTTCACCGCGGGGGCGCAGTGAATTTTCCTGCTCCACGTCAGAACGATCAGCACGGCAGATTCCCACCTCGTTCAAGCAATTGCGCTGGATCGCGCGAGGCTCGAGCATTGAGGCGCCCGGCCGGCTGACGGATACTGCGCGACCATGTGCGGCCGTTATGCATCCTTCCTGCCCGCCGAGGCTTTGCGGGCACTGTTCCAGACGGTGAACCCGACACCGAATTGGGAGCCGACCTGGAACATGGCCCCCACGCGCGACGCCCCGGTGGTGCGGCTGCATCCGGAGACTCGGGCGCGGCATCTCGACCTGCTGCGCTGGGGGCTCGTGCCGCACTGGGCGAAGGATCCGAAGTCGGTACGCCAGCCGATCAACGCGCGGGCGGAGACCGTCGCCACCGCGCCGATGTTCCGCGACGCATTGGTGCGACGGCGGTGCCTGGTGCCGGCGGACGTGTTCTACGAGTGGCAGGCAACGGATGGCGCCAAGCTGCCCCACGCCGTCGCGCGCGCGGACGGCCAGCCGATGGTGTTCGCCGGCCTGTGGGAGGGCTGGCGTGGCGCCGATGGAACAGTGCTGCGCAGCTTCACCATCGTCACGACGAATGCCAATCCGGTGTTGCGGCCCATCCATGAACGGATGCCGGTGATCCTGGAACAGCCTGACTGGCCTGCGTGGCTGGGCGAGGCCGAGGGTGATGCCCCCGCGTTGCTGCGCCCCTCCGGCGTGGAACTGCGCGTCTGGCGGATTGGAACGGCGGTCAACAATGTCCGCAATGACAGCGAAACGCTGCTGGAGGGTTTGTGACAACAGGCGCCGCTGCTGGTGACAGTGACCCACCGGTCGGCACGACGCCGTCATGCCGACGAAGGTCGGTATCCACGTCTTTTTTTCTTGCTGCGATCAGGGAAGACATGGATGGCGGGCCTTCGCCCACCATGACGGGAAAAATCAGGCCGGAGAGTCAATGTTATAGGCACCTGCCATGAATCTAAAGCGTCTCGATCTCCAACGGGAACAGCGCGTCGGGATCCGGCGTCCGCAGTAAATGGTACACGTTGAACCGATACGCCGGTCCCAGCGAAACTTCCGGCGGCGTGAAGGGGAACGCCAAATTGCCTGCGGTGGACAGCCTTCCTGTGTAGCCGTGATGCAGCAGGTACTGCTTCAGCGTTCGCACCACCTCTGCCGCACGTTCGGCGGTCGGCGCAATGCATTCGCCCATGATGAACACTTCGCCAGGTGGCGCTTCGGCCGCCGGTGCCGCCATGCGCACACCGTCCACGCCATAGACGCGGAAGCGTAGCGTGTAGTCCTCGGGCGCGTCCTCGCACACAAGGTCCCGCACCACGGTCGCCACCGCCGGCAGGATTTCCCGGTGTTGCGCGATGAAGCGAGGATCGGCCGCGCCTGCCAACAGCACCGCGCGCTCGCCGATCCGCCGCGCGCCCTCGATCTTCACGCACGGTTCCGTTGATTCGCGCCACGTCGCACCGGTGACGCGGCATCGCCTGTCGTCCACCGCGGCATAGTCGGCGCCACTCAGGTCGAGCCGGCCTTCCGGTTCATGGACCGTGTACGGATCGGCCTGCTCGTACAGGCTGTGCGCGGCCACCGACACGGGCGTCGCGCGCCGCTGCTCAGCCATGCTCTCCAGCACGAACCCTTCGTCATCCAGCGTGGCCAGGATCGAATCGCGTCCGCCCGGCACGCAGCACAGAGACGCGCATTCGATGATCTTCGCCATGTGCACAGCGAGCCCGGTCGGAAAACCGAGCATCGTCGGCAGCGAGGCGAAGATCGCGGTGTCGCACGCGCGGCCGGCGATCAGCACGTCAACGCCCTCGGCCAGCGCGCGACGGAACGGGCCCATGCCCATCTGCCCGACAATATGGGCAGCCTCCGTCACCTCCTCCTCGGTCAGCGCCGGCATGTCGTCGATGCCGCTCAGCGCGCCGGCGCACACGGCAGCACGCAGCGCGTCGCGTGACAGATCGGCGCGCAGCACGCCGAGGCGGAAATGCAGCCCGTCGGCGCGCGCGATATCGCGGACGATGGCGAGCGTCGCTGCCAGATGCGGTTCAGCGCCTGCGGATCCAGCGGAGCCGATGACCAGCGGCACGTCGATCGAACGCGCGCCCAGCAGCGCCTTCCGCAGATCGCGCCGCGTTGCCGCCGGTGCAGTCGCCATCTCGCCTTTGCCGAGATAGGTGGGACCGATATCGATCGAGCCCATGTCGCAGCCGATCAGATCCGGCTTGCGCGCGAGGCCGGCATCGAATGCAGGTGTTGGAATGCCGTAGCCAAGCTGCCCCGACGCGCCGAGGAAACGCATCGGCCGCCGTGTGCGGCGCACGTCGTCGAGGATGCGGGCGGAGGCGCTCATATCTCTACCCCCAACAATGGCGCGTGCTGTTGCGCGCCGTAGACGTCACGATCGCCCGGATCACCGGCCATGATCGGACGCGCCAGCACGATCTTGATGGCACGGCCGACAGGATACGGAATCACCGTGACATCATGCGCCGGCAACCCGTAGAGCGCGCCGATACTTTCGCGGGAGAGCACCGGCGACTGCGTGACGCGGTGGTAGTCCGCATCGTTCGCGAACATCAGATCCAGCGTCAGCCGGCGCGGACCGGCGTTCTTGCTGCGGATCACCTGGGCGATGTCGGACAGCTTCATGTGAACCGTCTCCGCAGGAACGCGAGGATGTCGGCGGCGCAGCGATCCGGGACAATGTCGCAGATGTTGTGCGGCAGGCCCTCGTAGGCGATCAGTTCGCAGTCGGGGATCTTCGCGCGCATGATCTGGTAATTCTCGGTCCCGCCGACCGTTTCGGCGCCGGGCATCACGAGCAATGTCGGGCATTTGATGCGGGGCAGTTCATCGGCCCACCACAGCGTGGTCATCAGCCCGACGAAGCGGCCGATATAGGCGGTGTCGTTCTTCGCCGCCTCGTCGAGGAACCACTCTATGTGGCCGCGATCATGGCCGGGCGGGAAGCGGTCCTCGATCGTGGCGGCCAGGAAGTTGCGAAGCCCCTCGCGCGCGACGCGCGGCAACCAGGTGTGCGCCTGGCTGTTCTTCAGGCCCGGCGTCGAACCGAACAGCATTAGACTCCGCACGCGTTCGGGCGATTCCATCGCCAGATTCTGCGCCACATAGCCGCCGGCGGAGTTTCCGACGATGTGCACGGGCCCGCACCCGAGGTGGTCCAGCAGCTCGCGCACATCCTGCACCAGCCGGTCCATCGAGAGTGGCGGTTGTTCCGGCGGCACCTGTGACTCGCCATGGCCGCGCAGGTCCATGCGCACCACCCGGTAGTGGCGGCTGAGCGATGGCACGGCGGCATACCAGCGCTTCGACGAACCCATCGCCGCGTGCAGCAGCAGGAGCGTCTGCGGCTGCGTCCAAGGATCGGTGAAGTCGTCGATTGTATAGGCGATGCGGTTTCCATCGCTCGCAAGGAATGTCTGTTGCATGCCCGTGAGGTCCTCCGTTGCCTGCGACATGATCTGAAAGCGGATTTCGTTCGGCGTCATGGCGTCCCGCTACGCAAGATGGGATTTCCGTTCAACGGGATCGGATCAGAGACCCTACCCGACTTACTGATCCGGACATATGGGCCGCGCTTCACAGGGTCTGGATCGGCTTTTGTCACGTCATGGCCGGGCTTGACCCGGCCATCTGTCGCGACCAGCGCGGCAGGAGATGGCCGGATCAAGCCCGCCATGACGGTAAAACTGCAGTGCAGAAATTTGAGGTAATGTTGCTTCCCCGGATCGTCGAAAATAATCGCCGCGCCCGACACAGGCAACGACAGTCACGCCGGCCGGTGCAACTCCGCGCGCGGCCGCGTCACCGTGCGCCGGCCACGCTTGAACACCGCCACCGGTTGGCAAATCTCCGCCACCGCCTGCTCCGGCGTTGTCGCGTCTAGCACCGCGATGTCCGCCGGATTGCCGATCTTGATGCCGTAGTCCTGCAGGTTCATCAGCCGGGCGGAGCGTTCGGTCAGCATGGCGAAGCACTCGCGCAGCCGAGGCGCCTGGCCGATCTGGCAAACATTCGCTTGCAGGTTTGCCATGCGCAGCAGCGAGCCGTCGCCGAACGGGGTGAACGGGTTGAGCACGTTGTTGGTGGACAGCGAGCAATTCACGCCATGCTCGACAAGCAGGTTCACATCCGCCACGCCGCGGCGGACATTGTATTCCTGATCGCGGCCCATCATGAACAGCTCGGTCGCCGGCAGCACTGTCACCGCCACGCCTGCATCGGCGATACGCCGCGCCAGCGCGCGAAGCTCGGCAATCGGCATGGTGGACAGCTTGCACATGTGCCCAACCGCGACACGCCCGCCGAGCCGGTACTTCTCGGTGAGTTCGCAGACCAGATGGATGTCCATGTCGTCGGGGGAATTGCCCGAGTCGAGATGCATGTCGATATCCACGTCGAACTCGCGCGCCAGGTCGAAGATGCGGTGGATTTGTCCGGCATGGTCCGGATCGTAGTTCGGCGCCGCGCCGATCACCTTCGCGCCGCGGTTCAGTCCCTCGACCAGCAGCGCATCCGATCGAGGATTGTCAGTCAAACCCTCCTGCGGAAACACGCACACCTCGATGTCGATCGCCCAGGCGTAGTCGCGCCGCAGCGCATCGATCGCCTCGAAGCTGCGCATCTCCACGCCGCCATCGAGCTCCAGATGCGTGCGCATCCGTGTTGCGCCGTGGCTGATGCATTTCTCCAGCGTGCGGCTGGCACGCGTGTACACATCCTCGACCGAGAACGTGTGCTTCACCGCGGCCACACGCTGCATCGAATTGGCCTGCCGCCCGGTCTCCGGTGTGCAGCGGTCGATGATGCAGGATTTGTCCAGATGGATATGCGTCTCGACAAAGCCGGCGCAGGCGAGACAGCCGTTCGCGTCGAAGACCGCGCCATCGGCCTGCAATGCGGGCTCGATCGCGACAATCCGGCCGCCCGTTATGCCGATATCAACCGGCGGCGCTTCCGGCGCGTGCGAAAGTCTGGCGTTGCGGACGATCAGATCCATCGCCGTTTCCTCCTTCATCGCCGCGATGCTGGCGCGGCGATGAAGGCGGTGCAAGCCAACGTCGCTCAGACGTGCCCGGACGAATGGACAGGCAGTAGCGTTCCGTTGCCGTGGAAGACGCCACGATCGATGACGATCCCCGCCGATGTCTGAGCGACCGTGATATTGAATGTCGGCAGGCCGGGAGCCGGTGGGGTGGTCAGACGAAGGTTGTCGATCACCTTGTGGCCCGAGTAGATCGACAGAATGTCATTTTTGATGGCGTAGCTGCTGGCGTTGACCAAGCCCATCAGATCAACCTCGCCAAACACTCCCAGCGCGACCGCGCCTTTGAATTCACCGGGCTGATCGATCTGGACCTGGGAAGCGATGCCGCGACCCGGGTCTCCCCTGACGGCCACACTTTCGTTGTGCGATACGGAACCGCCAAACTCGACCCGTCCCGGTATCGACTGTGCCGTCTGGACCGCGAAGCTACCACCGCTCGCACGGGCATGGATCGTGACATGGCTGCCTTCGAGCAGGCCGCCACCTGTGAAGCGTGAGTCATCGCCGCCGTTGATCACGGCTGAGCTGAAAACCATATTGAAGTTGGCGGTCAGACTGGCATGGTCAGCCAGATTGATGGTGAAATTGCCGCTGCTCGGGAATTCCGTGTGTATGTTCAGGGTGTCGGATCCCTTGACGTTGACGGTGACCTGATCAACCGATTCCTGCGCTATGTCCACCGACACGGCTGCGTGGTGGGATAAGTTCAGCGTTGTCAACGATGACCCCCCGATCATCAACGTATTGCCGGCGAGGTCGTCGCCACGGATATTCATTGCCCCGGTCTGCATGTTGAGTGTGTCACCCGGTAGGGGCACACCGAATGGTGACCAATCATTCGCGTTGCCAACGTTATCGTTGCCTCCGCCGATCCAAATTCTGCTCGTCATGGCATGTCACCCCAAGCGTTTCCGGCAACATTTCTGCAAAATTGGATGATGCGCCGGTGAAACATAAATTGCGCGGCCATATGCGCCGTCGCAAATCAATTTCGTCAGACGTGGGCGCACAGGCTTTCACGATGAGTCGATGGTGACCCGAACAGCCCGACCGATGAACGCTGTATCGCAGGTCTGTGCAGTCATGATCGGCTGGTGCCGGACGCGTGCCCAATCCAGCAACCAGCATTATTCCGGAACAGGAAGAAGTCCGGTCGCCTCCGCGCCCTGCGGGCACAATTTGTCACGATCACGGAAATCTTACCGGGCGGCCATCCGAATCTTAACTCAGACCAGGGCTTCGCACGGTAGGTTGCCCCCCGTGAGTGGTCGCCCGCGGCCAGTATTGGCCACGGTCACCGCCCAGGAGGCGGCATATGGCAACGCTCCGACCCAATTGGCCAACCGGTCTGCCGTCCCCAGACGTGCTTCAGGCGGCGACCGAGGCAATGTGTCGGCAGTATGTGGTACCTGCGACGATGCTGCACCCGATGGTGGCCAGACAGGCCCTTGAACTGGGGTACCTGCTGTCAGCCTACGGCCTTGCCCCGGCGGAACCTCATCCTGCGACGCCGCAGTCGGACATCGTGGTGGACGCTTCCAGGAAATCGCCGCGGACAGCAGGCTTCCGAAACCGGCGACGCACCGTCGGCCAACGTGGCCAGGTGGTAGATGCCGTCGTCGATACGTTGACCTGAGAAGCTTGTCTAAGGCGTCTGTTGTCTAATACCAGAAGCCGAAAATCCTGACTCTTCCCGCCGGGAGCATCTTGCTGAAATCACGCAGTTCTCTCGGCTGGAGAAGAGTCGGGACTTCGGCCTCCTGGTATAAGGCGTCTCTTGTCTAAAGCGCCTGGGGCGTCACGTTCCAGATGTCGGCGGCGTATTCCCTGATAGCCCGGTCGGAAGAAAACCAGCCCATCCTCGCTGTGTTCAGCACGCTGGCGCGCCACCACGCACTCGTATCGCGCCAGCGCTCGGCCACCTGCATCTGAGCGGCGACATATGCGTCGAAATCCGCCGTGACCAGGAAGTAGTCGTGATCAGTCAGCAGATCCACCAGCTCGCGGTAGCGTTGCGGCTCGTCATGGGAGAACACGCCTGACCCGATGGTGTCCAGCACGGCCTGCAAAAGCGGCGAGGCGGCGATGGTGTCGCGTGCGCTCAGCCCGTGCCGCCGACGCTCCTCCGCCTGCTCCGCCGTCAGGCCGAATATAAAGATGTTCTCGTTGCCGACCCTGTCGAGAATCTCAATATTGGCGCCATCCAGCGTGCCGATGGTCAGCGCTCCATTCAGCGCAAGCTTCATGTTGCCGGTGCCGGAGGCCTCCATGCCCGCGGTGGAGATCTGCTCCGAAAGGTCGGTCGCGGGGATGATGACCTCCGCCATGCTGACGTTGTAGTTCGGCAGGAACGCTACCTTCAGCAGTCCGCGCACCGCCGGATCGTCGTTCACTACGCGCGCCACGTCGTGCACCAGCTTGATGATCAGCTTTGCCCGATGATAGGTGGCCGCCGCCTTGCCAGCGAAGATCTTCACTCGCGGAATCCAGTCGCGCGTCGGATGAGTACGCATCTCGTTGTATAGCGCTATGGTCTCCAGGACATTCAGCAACTGCCGCTTGTACTCGTGGATGCGCTTGATGTGCACGTCGAACAGCGCCGCCGGATCGACCCTGATCCCCACCCTTTCGGCCACGAGCCGCGCCAGCGCCGCCTTGTTGGCATGGCGGATGGCAGCGAGCCTGTCGTGCAGTCCGGTGTCGTCAGCGTGCGCGGCGAAATCGTCGAGCACCAGCGGATCGTCGAGCACACGCTGTCCGACCACGTTGACCAGCAACTTGGTCAGACCGGGATTTGCCTCGAACAGCCAGCGGCGGAACGTGATGCCGTTCGTCTTGTTGACGATCCGCTCTGGGTAGAGCGTGTGCAGATCGTGGAACACTGTCTTGCGCATCAGCTCGGTGTGCAGCGCCGAAACGCCGTTCACCTTGTGCGAGCCGATAAATGCGAGCGTGCTCATGCGCACGTGCCGACCGCCGGTATCGTCGATCAGCGATACCGCCTCGGGCGGCGGCGTGTCGCTTCGGTCGGAGTTGCGCAGTGAATCGAGGTGCACGTGGTTGATCTGATGTATGATCTGCATGTGGCGCGGCAGCAGGCGTTCGAGCAGCGGCACCGGCCAGCTCTCCAGCGCCTCGGGAAGCAGCGTGTGGTTGGTGTAGGAGATCGTGCCGACGGTGATGTGCCACGCCTCCTCCCAGGGCAGGCCATGGACATCGACCAATATCCGCATCAGCTCAGCCACGGCAATTGCCGGATGCGTATCATTCATCTGGATCGCTGCCTTGTCGGCGAGCGTGCGGATGTCGCCATGCTGGTCCACATGGCGGCCTGTCAGGTCTCTCAGTGAGGCGGCGGTGAAGAAATATTCCTGCCGCAGACGCAACTCCTGCCCGGACGCAGAGTCGTCACTGGGATACAGCACCTGCGAAATCGCGTTCGCCCGAGCGCGCCCGGCCAGCGCGCCGACATGGTCGCCCCGATTGAACGTGTCGAGATGCAGCGGGTCCGCCGCCCGGGCCGACCATAGCCGCAGGGTGTTGGCATAGTGACCGCGCCAG
>DATMND010000467.1:0-2637 GCA_035569235.1 Acetobacteraceae bacterium
CCTGGAGCAACCTCCTGGCTTGCGATGAGCAGATCGAGATAGGCGCCCGCCTTCGGCAGCATAACGCCCTGCACGCGGCCCGTGGCGCAGTAGTTCAGGTAGTTCACCAGTTCGTCCTGCCGGCCCGGATCGCCGACGGCATCGGTGACAGAAAACGATCGCATCCGCCGCATGCCAAGCGCACCGGCAAGACGGTTCTCGAACTTGTCCAGCGTCTCGTTGAAATATTCCACGATGCGCTGCTGCGTCGGTTGGCGCTTCCTGCCGTCGCTGGTGAAGAACAGGTCGGACATTTTCGATACGTGAGCCGCAGGGGGCGCGTAGCAGACCAGGAGGACACGTTCGTTCTCGTAGTGCCTGCCGGCCGCCTCGAAATGCCGGCGCCTGGCGTCATCGACCGCACGCGAGAACGGATCGGGGAAATGCGATTGCGATGGGTCCGGGTAGTGGCCGGACGGAAACGAGACGACATCGCCCCAGCTTGACCAGCCCGTGCCGAAGATCGTCAGTGCCGCGTTGACGTGATCCGAGAGCGCGTCGGCGTCCTCGCCGGTTCGGCTGTCGGCGTCCGGGGGGCGGAAATAGTAGCCCGCCACGATCTGACTGTCCTTGGTGAACACCATCCCGCTGCCCGCGAGGTGACCCCATGGCAGCAGATCGGGGTAGGCGGTCTGCTTGCTCACAGCCACCACCACGCTGCGGTGACAGCAAGGGCGCCGATGACACCGATCAGCTTTACCGGCAGCCGCCTTTCCGGCCGGCGGCAAACGTGGGCCGGGTAATGGCGGTGATAGCGGGAAAAGCGGAATGCGATCTCGACCATCTTTGGATCGCGCTTGGCCAGTTGCTGGAGGAACGGGATGCCGACCACGAACAGGAAGACAGCAGTTCCGAGCGCCAGGGGCGACCACGAGAACCACGCCATGACGGCGCACAAGAACCCGCTGCCGATCACCAGCACGGCCGGTGTGCGCTCACAGCCCGCAGTGAGAAGCGGCTGCGAGAGGCAGCGAAAGGTTGGCGTCCGGCGCGACATCAGCCGACAACGGCCCCGGTGACGCCCATGCTGGTCAGGAATGTCGCGGCACCACCGACGATGCAGACGGCGATGACGACCTGGACGATCTTCATCATCAGCGGATCGAGCACGCCCTGATAGAGATAGGCCGCCACGCCCGCGACCACGCCCACCAAACAGATGATGCCGGCAACCTCGCCGGTCACGCTGGTCTTGAAGGTGTTCAGGCCCTGCGAATACGGCATGCCGCCGCCACCGGCTGTGGCTGCGGCCTGCGCCAGGTCGGGAAGCAGCGTCACGACGAGCGCGGCGGCCACGAATGCAGTCAATGTCTTCGGGTTCATCTACGCCTCCTGTTTGGTCTGGTAGTTCTGCCCGTCCCACCCATGCACGGACGCGACCTGCGTCACGCGACGGACGCCATGCTCGGACTGGAGACAGACGACGAGGCCGATGGTCTTGCCGATCATCCGTGGCATCGGCGTCGGATTGGCCTGCAACAGCATGTCCTCGACACGCTCAAGGGCATCGATCGGTGAGGCGATGTTCGAGTGGATGGTCGCTGCGCCGCCCTCATGGCCGGTGCGCCAGGCGGTCAGGATCTCCAGCATCTCGGGGCCGCGCGCCTCGCCGATGATGATGCGGTCGGCGAAGGAGCGCATGGCAACGCGGACCAGATCGCGAATGCCCATGGTGCGCGACGTACGGGTCATCGTCCGGTCCCGCGCCGAGCATTGCAGCTCCGGTGTTTCCTCGATGATGAAGAAGCGATGGTGCGGGGCGATCTCGGTCATCGTCAGGATCGCAGCGTTCAACAGCGTCGTCTTGCCGCTCCCGGTTCCGCCGACGATGAGGACGTTCAAACGACGCGCGACCGCGTCTTCGATCACGGTTTTCTGCTGCTCCGTCATCTTGCCGTCCGCGACATACCGGGCGAGCGGAATGATGGAGGACGCGGGACGACGGATGGCGAAGAACGGCGCGGCGACGATCGGCGGAATGCAGCCAGTGAAGCGGCACCCATCGGTGATCAGGATGCCCTCGACGGAAGGGGCATCGACCGTCGCCTCGTTGCCCATGCTGGCCGCGACGGCGCCGATGAGGCGCATCGCCTGTTCTGGCGACATCGTGCCGACCGGCTCCCGATCCCGCCCCAGCCGCGTGACCCAGAGGCGACCGTGCGCCTCGCCGGGGAGCGGCGGGTTTAAGATTACGTCCGTCGTGGTGGGTTCGGCGAGCAACCCGTTGATTAGATCGCCCATCAGGTCGGCGATGTTCTCACGCTGACGCTCGTGGACGACGGCGGCCCGCGCGCCCAGCGTGCTCATAGCGCGCCACGGCGCGGCTTAGGCTGGCACCAACCGCAGCAGGCGCGGTGCTCAACCGCGCGAAGGACTGCGGCGTCGCCGCCGGTACGGATGATCGGCACCGCTATGACGCGCGCCGGATCGATGCCTCCGGTTGCCAGCGGTCAGGTACAGACGTTCTCGGTGTAGGCGGCCAGGGGTGTGATCCCAACAGGATCGCCGGTTCAGGCATGTGCGGCGCCTGTGATCGTCCTGCGAGCCAAGGCGATCGTGCCGTGAGCAAGAACACTGCAAAAGGGTTGAGGCGGCCCC
>DATMND010000468.1:0-12581 GCA_035569235.1 Acetobacteraceae bacterium
CTCTATGCCGCTGCGACCAAGACCGTGGGCACGCTTGTTCATGGCGTCAACCGCACCGTGAACTGGAGTATGGTCAGCAGGCTTGCCTCTGGTAGCGTACCTGCGACCGCATTGACCCTGCTGCTGATCTCCCACTTCGACATCAGCGGTGGCGCTGCTTCCAGGATAATCTCCAGCGTGCTCGGTGTGATGCTGCTGCTTACCGCGTTGTCGCTGGTGTTCCGCAGGCAGTTCCTTGCAGCCGTCGGCGACAGACTGACGACCGTCGCGCCACATCGTACTATATTGCTGACTGTGCTCACCGGTATAGCGATGGGCGTACTGGTGACGATCTCGTCGGTCGGCGCCGGGGCGATTGGCGTCACCATCCTGTTGCTGCTCTACCCGCGGCTGCCGATGGTGGTCATCGTCGGATCCGACATCGCCCACGCCGTGCCGCTGACACTGTTGGCTGGTCTCGGCCACTGGTACCTCGGTTCGGTTGATTGGCCGCTGCTGGCTTCCCTGCTGACGGGGTCGGTGCCCGGCATCATCATCGGCAGCTACGTTTCTGCGCGTGTGCCTGACGCAGTGTTGCGGCCAATTCTTGCAGCGACCTTGACCGTGGTCGGTGGCCGGCTGGTATTCTAGTGCCACGTGCAGACGTCACCGTCCTACGCGGTTCGTGGCACTTCAAGGATAGCGTGACCGCGGTTCTGGCGTAATACCGCAAATGAGGCCGACCTGATGTGACTGATCGTCGCGTTATGACGATATGACCTTTTCGCCGGCGCTGGTTGCCCTCGGCCGCTCCCACATGGAACTCGCCCATGAGGTGATCCTTGTCGCCGCGGCGCTTGGCCTACTTGGCATTCTGGCCGGTCTTGCCTCGCGCCGAGTGGGAGCGCCGATTCTTCTGGTGTTCCTCGTGATCGGAATGCTGGCCGGCGAGGACGGGCCAGGCGGCATCCCGCTCGACGACTTCTATTCCGCCTACCTGATCGGCAGTGTGGCGCTCGCGGCGATCCTGTTCGATGGCGGCATGAAGACGCATCTTTCGATGCTGCGACTGGCGGCGTGGCCGGCGATCGCCCTGGCCGTGATCGGCGTCGCCGTCACGGCTGGCGTCGTCGCCGCCGCAGTCGCGTGGGTGGCGAGTGTTCCATTCGCGATGGCGATGCTGTTCGGCGCCGCGGTCGCGCCAACGGACGCTGCCGCCGTCGGAGCCTTGCTGGGGCGGGCGCGTCTTGCGCTGCCAGAACGGGTCACCGCGCTCCTGGAAGTGGAGTCCGGTCTTAATGATCCGATGTCCATCTTCCTCACGATCTTCATGATCCAGATCATCACCGCGCCGGCCTCGGCCACATGGTCGAACGCCGCCCTGCTGTTCGCGCGCGAGATGATCGGCGGCACCGTGCTTGGACTTGTCGGCGGCTGGGTGCTCGCGCTTGTGCTGCGTCGTCTGGTGGTCGAGGCTTCGACTGCCATGGTGCTGGTGCTCGCCTTCAGCCTGACGCTGTTCGGCCTTGCGCAGGTCGTCGGCACCAGCGGCTTCCTGTCGATCTACATCGCAGGTGTAATCACGGGGACCACCGAACATCGCGACAAAGCCGAAGTCGCATACTTCATGGAAGGCTTCGCCTGGCTTGCGCAGATCGTGTTGTTTCTCATGCTGGGCCTGCTTGTCACTCCGCATGAGTTGGTGCCGTTCATCCCGGCCGGAACTATCATTGCCATCGTGCTGATCGTGATTGCGCGCCCGGTTGCGGTCTTCGCCTGCCTGCTGCCATTCCGGTTCGCGTGGCGAGAGTCCGCTTTTGCTTCCTGGGTGGGGCTGCGTGGTGCGGTTCCCATTTATTTGAGCATCATACCTGCCCTGGCCGATCCTGGCCGCGACGCAAGGTTGTTTTCGGGCGTCTTCGTGGTGGTGGTGGTGTCGCTGGTCATCCAGGGCTGGACGATCGGCACGGCAGCGCGCCTTCTGGGTTTTGGCCGCGCCGCATGATTGTCATCGCTGGCGACCCGCACGGGAATTTCGCGCCGATCCTGCGCGCCTGTGCGGTGCAGGAGCCGGGGACGCTGATCCTGCTGGGCGACTGTGAACTGCGTGTGCCGTTGCGGCTGGCACTGGCTTCGCTGTTTGCTCTCGGCTGGGATGTGCATTGGATCCTCGGCAACAAGGATACCGAGACCGACACGGTTTTCGATAATCTGGCACTCGATTTCCCGGAAGGGGACATCGGCGGCAGAGTGATCGAAGTCGACGGGTTGCGGATCGCCGGCCTGGGCGGTGTATTCAAGCCACGCATCTGGGACCCGAGCGCGGACGAAACGCCGAGCTTCAGCACGCGCGGCGAGTTCCTGGCGAGCCTCGATGCGCGGGAGCACTGGCGCGGCGGTCTGCCGCTGTGGCACCGGGATTCGATATTCCCGGAGGATTTTGCCACGCTCGCACAACAGCGCTTCGACGTGCTGATTTCGCACGAGGCGCCGTCGTCGCATCGCCATGGATTCGCCGCGATCGACCGGCTGGCCGTGGCCGGTGGAGCGCGATTGGTCGTGCACGGCCATCACCATGAATCCTACACGGCGAAGCTGGCCAACGGCATCGACGTGCGCGGCCTGGGTATTGCGGAGCTTTGGGTACTCGAGGTGGCTGCCTAATCGCCTCGGTCGTCGCCGCGTCCCTACTTCGTTGGCTCCGTGAACTCCAATCCGGCATAGAACTCGGAGACCGGCACCTCGATGCCGATTTCCGGCATGGCGAGCGTGTTCTCCTCGGTCAGCGCGGTCGCAATCCAGTCTTCCCCCCGACGCGTGAACACAGCGGCCCCGATACTCTTCTGTTCGAGAATTACGTAGCGCTGAATGGATGGCGTCGCCTGGTACTCACGGAGTTTCTCGATCCGGTCGGTGCGGGCGGTGTCCTCGCTCACGACCTCAAACACGACCACCGGCTGATCGACCACCGTCGCGCTTGGGCTGGTTGGTGTGCAGGTGACCAGCGCGTCGGGATAGCGTGCCTTCCCGGCGTCAATATCTTGACGTTGGGACCCCACGGCCTACAGGGCTGGCCCGCGAGCCGTGTGTCGAGACTCTTACGGACGTTGAACGTGATGAGGTCATGCGCGAGGGTCCCGCCGGTCATGGCGACCGGCTGGAACCCGTCGAACTCGTAGCGGAGTTCCTGACGTTCTTCCCAGGCCAGGAACTCGGTAAGCGTCATCGGTTTGCGCAGGGCAACGTTCATGTCCCGCACCCTAGCATGCCCGCAATATGCTGTCTCCGCGCAGCGTTTACGCAGTCGGCGCGGCCGCTCGTTGTTTCGCCATCTCCTCCTCCCACGGGCCGGGGAACAGGCCGAGGTTCACCACGTCGGGGGCGAACACGCTGTCCTGCCGCGGCCATTTCTCGCGCGGCAATTCGAAGGAAACTTCAAGGCCGTTGCCGTCCGGGTCGCGGAAATAGATGCCGAGCGACAGGCCATGATCGGAGATATGGTCGAATTTCACGCCCTTCTCCTTCAACCGGTAGTAGGCGTCCTTCAGATCGTCCAGGCTCTCCATCATGAACGCCAGATGATTGAGGCCCACCTGCCGCTTTGCCTGCAGTGGCGTATCGTCGCCCACCTCCATCAGCGCGACCTCGTGCGACTTGTCCTTGTCCGCCGACATGAATGCCGCCCTTCCCGCGCGAAAGTGGTAGGTGTGCAGGCCGAGCACGTCCTCGTACCACTGGCGGGAGCGTTCGGCGTTGCGGACGTAGAGATTGACGTGCCCAAGATGCTTCGGTCGATAGGTCATCGCATGTCCTCCATAAACTACTGTGTGTCATCGCGTTGCAGGAAATCCAGCACGCGCTGCATCGCCTCGCCCTTCGGGTAAATTGCTGCGAGGGCGCGCGCGCGTGTCAATGGATCGGAGGCAAAGAAGCGCTCGTACAGCACCTGCCGGCTGCCAAACGAACTGCCGGCCACGTCCCAAGCCAGGCGGAACAGTTTGACCCGGTCGCGCGCCGACGTTGTGTCGGTCGTCAGATATTGCTCGATTTCGCCAGCCAGTGGGCCGGAGAAATCCGCCTCGCTTGGCGTGATCATGAAGCTCGACGAACCGAGCAGCTGCAGGATCTCGATCATCCGCGGATAGGCGGTCATGAACAGGTTGCGGGTGCTTTCGATCGTGACGGAGTGGGGACACATCACGCCCCATTCATCGAGCTGCGCATCCGCCTCGCCGGCGCGCATCAGCGCGCGCGTCAGCGTGGTGGTCAGCATGAGTTCGCCGATCCGCTCCTCGGTGTGCGGCAGATTCTTGTTGCCGAGCGTATCGGTCATCAGCAGGGCAAGCCCCAGCACGAACTCGCACTTGGCGAGGTTCTTCGCCGCACCCTGATGCGACGAATGCGCCGAGTAGTGCGTGGCGTACGCCGCGCCGTTCAGCAGGCCGACGTCGCCATAGACGAACACCCGCTCCCACGGCACTTCCACATCATCGAAGAACACGATGCAGTCCATCTCCTCGAAGCGCGAGCCGAGCGGATGGTCGAAATGCGACCGTCCGAGATCAAAGCTGTCGCGACACAGGAAGCGCAACCCCTGCGCGCCGCAGGGAATGGCGAAGGCGACGGCGAACGGACTGTGGTCCTCGGTGTGCTGCCCGAGGCGCGGCGAATACACCGCGATCTCGTCGGCGAGCGGGCCAAGCGTCGCCAGCACGCGCGCGCCGCGCACCACGATGCCGGCACTGGTTTCGCGCACAACGCGCAGCGCCGTGCCTTCCTGCAGATTGAACATGCCCGAGGGGTTGCGGCTGCGCTGCAGGTTGATCAGCGAGTGGGTCAGGACGATGTCGTTCTCGCGGATGTACTCGTAGTAGCGCCGGATGTTGTCGCCGAACTCGGGCCGGCCACGCGCGAAATATTCAGCCGCGGCTGCCCAGGCCGTCAGCGTCACGTTCATGAAGTCAGGCGAACGTCCCATCATGCCGCATGTCGCGCGCGCCCAGTTCAGCATCATCACGCCGCGCGCTTCCAGTTCCTCCCTTGTGCGCGGCATGATGAACGAGAGCCCGACGCGGTCGCCCGTGGTGGGCGAGATGTAGGTCATTTCGTCGCGGTACTTCGGGTCGCACTGCATGTCATAGAGCGAGGCGATCGCTCGCGCACCGCCGGCAAGCCCGGGATGGGTGGTCACGTCATTGACGCGCTCGCCCGCCAGCCAGACCTGGCGGTCCTGCTCCTTGAGGCCCGTTAGATATTGACGTCCGTTACGAGCCGGCATGGCGCGTCTCCTTCTCGGCGCGCCGGATTGTGCGCGGCGGTGAACGTGTATTCAAGCACGCTGCAATAGCTCCCTCTCCCCCTGGGGGAGAGGGTTGGGGTGAGGGGTGAAGCCAACGGCCAGCGGACGCAACCCCTCACCCCACCCTCTCCCCAAAGGGGAGAGGGAGCATTCTTGCGGCGTCACCAGTTACCATCAAACCCGGCGAACCGGTTCGGAATCCGCCTTATGTCGGCAATCAGCTCGCGTCGCAGACCGAGGGGTGCGTCCGGTGGGAAATCAAGATCGATCGAATCCGCCGCCCCGCCATACCGCTGTTCGATCGCCCCGACGATCTCCGCATACGTGCCGCAGGCCGCGAAGACGCGCACCACATCATCCGGAACCTGCGCCGCCATCTCGCCCCACCGCCCCTCAACCGACAACCGGTGCAGCTTCGCCCCGAGATCCTGCAACCCATGCAATGTTAGGATCGGCATGTAGGTGCGCGTCGAACCGTAGAATCCAATCCGCCGCCGAACCTGCTCCATCGCGGCCGCAACGGTCGCCTCATCCGGCCCGGTCGCGACGAACCCGCCGCCATGCACGTCGAAATTCTCCCGGCGTCGCCCGCCGCGCGCCATGCCGACCGCGATCTGCGGCAGGCACACCTCCTCCAGGTAGCGCCGCGAACACAGCGGATGCAGCCGCACGCCATCGGCCACCTGACCGGCAACACGCAGCATCGCCTCGCCCACCGCCGCAATCGTCACCGGCACCATCGGCAGCCCGGTCGGTTCCGGTGAGAAATCCGGCGTCATCAGTGTCAGCGTGTAATGCTCACTGCGGTAATCCAATTTCCCGCGCGTCTCCCAGCAATGCCACACCGCGCGCAGTGCCCGCACATAGTCGCGCAGCCGCGGCGCCGGAGCGGTCCAGGCGATGCCAAATCGCCGTTCATTGTGGCCCTTCACCTGGCTCCCCAGCCCCAGCACGAACCGCCCGCGCGAGTTCGCCTGCAGGTCCCAGGCCTGCGAGGCCAGCACGGTCGGGCTGCGCGGGAACGCCACGGCGACCGACGGCGTCAGTTCGACACGCTCGGTCGCCATGGCCGCGATCGCCAATGGGACGAACACATCGTGCCCCAACTCCACCGTCATCACCGCATCGAGCCCGGCCGCCTCCGCATCGCGCGCGGCGGTCCCAACCACACGCCAGTCGTGCATCGGCAGCCGGGTGAAGACGCGCATCAGTTCAGGCGCAAGTCCGTGATGTGCTTCGGATCGGGCTTCAGCTCTCCCTTCTCCACGCGCTTGACGATGTCGGTCAGCACGACGTTCGCCGGCGTGGCGATGCCGATCTCCTCACCCTTGCGCGCGACAAGGCCGTTGAGGAACTCGATCTCGGTGCGCCGGCCCTTCACCATGTCTTGGCCCATCGACGGCCGATGCTCGCCGCCTCCTGCCTTGTTCACCTCTGCCAGCCGGTGTTCGTCGTATTCGTGCGTCGCCTTGGCATCGCCTTCGCCGGCGCGTGCGATGATCTCGGGATCGAGGTGCTGGATTTCCTCCAGCTCGTAACCGAGCGCCTGGCCGACACGGATCGCCTCGCTGCCGAGCCGCGCGGAAAAACTGCGGATCGCGTCGTTGCGCACCATGTCCCTGCCGATCATTCCGGTGCACGCGGACAGCCCGTTGCCCATGACATTGGTCACCAGCTTCGACCAACGCTCGCCCCACAGATTCTCGGTGACCATCGCGGAATCGGCCAGCCCGACCAGCCGGCAGATCTCCTTGACGCGGTCAGTGACGCGGCCATGCACCTCGCCGGTGCGGAACACGGTGTGCTTTGCACCGCTCTTGCCGGCGGCGCGACGCACGTGGCCGGGCTCGCACAGATCGACGGTGATGGAACTCGCGATGCAGCCCACCGTCTTGCCCCAGCCCACAACACCCGCGATGGTCTCCTCGTTCATGCAGTTCTGCAACGAGACGATGAACCCATTCGGCGAGAGGTACTGGCTGATCAGCGTGGTCGCCCATTCCGTGTCGTACGACTTCATGCAGACGAAGGCGATGTCGATCGGCTTTTCCTTTGCCAGGTGCTGTGCGTCGGTCAGGTGCAGCGCGCGCACCTTCACGGTGAATTCCGGGACGTCGCGAATATGGCTGATCTTGAGGCCGTGGCTTTGCATGCGCGCGACATTCTCGGGCCATGGATCGATGAACGTCACATCCTCGCCGGCTTGCGCAATGTGCGCGCCGGCATAGCCGCCGACGGCGCCCACGCCCATGAATGCGATCCTGTTTGCCATGTTTTCCTCCTTCAAGCGTGTGTGCAGTGGCTAGCCGCCAATCTCGTCGGCGACCTCGATGATCTCGCGTGTGCGCGTGACGCGGGTTCCCCAGCGCGCGTCGAATTCCGCGATGAGCGCACGAATCGCCGGCGAACCGGTGACGGCTTCCGCCGCGGTTGCATCGGCGAACTGGTAGAATGCGTAGTGCATGGACGGATCGCTGCGGCTCCAGCCGCGCCAGGCCCTCAGCGCGGAGAAGGCTTTCACCGCGTCGGGCAGATGCTCGGTGCGATACCAGTGGTCGAAGTCTCGCCTATCGGCTTCGGCCACCGCGGCGCGCACCACAAGATAGGCCCTGCCCATCGTTCCCTCCTGCTTCCGCGGCATGCACTTGCCCGCATGATGGAGGGAATTTCCGTCAGGTAGTCCAGGAACGCAACCGAAATGCAGGAACGGCTCCCATAGCAGCGCTTGCCGATCGCACCGGATGTTGGCCTCGTTTAAATCGGTACAGTCCGTGCATCATATTCATAGAGCCAGTCGTAACGCGCCCCCATCGCGCGCGGCGCGAATTCGCGTTCCATGAATGCCTGCGCCTGCACCGGGTCGGCGAGTTGCGGATTGTGGTAGCGCGAGACGTTTTCCAGCGAGCCGAGCACGATGCGTGACGTGCGGTCGAGCCGCGCGGCTTCGTAGCGACGCAGCCCCTCGGCGACATCGGCGCACGCATCCAGGCATCGCGCCAGGACCGCGCCGTCCTCGATCGCCATGTTCGCGCCCTGTGCCAGGAAGGGCAGGGTGGGATGGCATGCATCGCCCAGCAGGCTCACGCGACCAACCGACCAGTGCGGCAGAGGTTCTCGCCCGAGCATCGCCCATTTGTACGGGATGTCGATGGCATCGACGATCGCCAGCACATCCTCATGCCAGCGCGCGAAGTCGCGGCGGCACTCCGCGACCGTGCCGGGCTCAGACCAGCTCTCAACCAGCCAGTCGTCGCGCTCGATCGCGGTGACAAAGTTCAGCAGTTCGCCGCGCCGCAGCGGGTAGGTGACGATATGGCCGTGCGGGCCGATCCAGGTCATGCCGTATAGCTGGCGGAGCCGTGCGGGCAGGCGGTCCATCGGCACCACGGCGCGCCATGCCATGAAGCCGGTGAACGTGGCATGCCCGTCGCCGAACATCGCCTCGCGGATGCGAGAATGCACGCCGTCGGCGCCGATCAGCGCATCGCCACGCACGCACTCGCCGCTCTCCAGTTTCAGTGTCACACCGGCGGCATCCTGTTCGAAGCCGATGCAACGTGAATCGACATGCGCCGCACCGGGCGCGCGTTCGGCGAGCGCTTCCACCAGTACGCGATGGAAGTCGCCTCGATGCACCAGCCAGTATGGAGAGCCGTAGCGTGAGACGGCATTGGCGCCGAGGTCCTGAACGCGCCATGCCTGGCCAGTGTTGAACAGCCGCATCTCCTTGGCAGTCGGCACGGAGGCGATCGCTTCAAGCGCCGGTTGGAGGCCAAGCTCGCACAGCACGCGCGAGCCGTTCGGCGAAATCTGCACGCCGGCGCCCAGTTCGCTCAGTTGCGCCGCCTGCTCATACAGTGCGACCTCGAAGCCGCGCCGCAGCAGTGCCAGGGCAGCGACGATGCCGCCGATGCCGGCGCCGGCGATCAGGATGCGTGGCTTGGCCAGGTTCTTGTCCCCTTTACGATCGCGCGATCAGAGCCGGGATGATCGACTGGATGCAAGCCGTGCGCTATCCTCCTCCGCAGAATGGAGGGAGGACGACATGCTGGATCAACCACAGGGTCAGACCGCAGCGAGGCTGCTGGCGGAATTGCCGTTGCGGCTGCATCACCATGCCTTTGCGGTGAAGGACCAGGAGGCCAACCGGCACTTCATCGAGGACATACTGGGGATTCCCCTGGTCGCAACCTGGTGCGAACGCGTGTTCTTCCCCGATGTCGGCCACGAGGTGGACTTCTGTCATACCTTCTTCGAAATAAAAGACGGCGGCGCGCTGGCATTCTTTCAATACGCCGATGACGAGGCATGGAAGAGCCGGGGAGCCTCTCAGCAGGACGGTGGCGCGCAACACGTCGCGTTCAAAGTGACGCAAGGGACGTTCGATGAGCTCATGCAGCGGGCGACTGCTGCGGGTATCCCGGTGCGCAAGACCGATCACGGGTTTTGCGTGTCCATGTATCTGAAGTCGCCCGACGGACTGCGGCTGGAATTCACCGTTGACGCGCCGGATGCCGAGCGGATCGCGGCAATGCGGCGGAAGGACGCGCATTCCGAGCTTGCCCGTTGGCTCGCCGGCGACCGCCGTACCAACAACGACGACCGCCCGCACTGACCCCATCTGTCACCCCCGCGAAAGCGGGGGCCCAGTTTGGACCCCCACCTTCGCGGCGGTAACGGATTTGGTTCGAAGCGGGCCTTCGCTGGCGACGCTGCGCATTGCCTCCTCGTGGATTGAATGCATGATGCGGCGCTTGATCGCCATGAATGCATCGCTCGTCAGCATGTCCACGGTGCGCGGCCGCGGCAGGTCGATCTCCACCATCTCTTTGATCCGACCAGGTCGCGCGGTCATCACATAGACCCGGTCGCCCAGCAGGATCGATTCGTCGATGTCGTGCGTGATGAACAGCACCGTCTTGTGCGATTGCTGCCAAATATCAAGCAGCAGTTCCTGCATCAGCGAGCGCGTCTGACTGTCGAGTGCGCCGAACGGTTCGTCCATCAGCAGGATGGCCGGATCGTTGGCGAGCGCACGCGCCAGCGCGACGCGTTGCATCATGCCGCCGGAGAGCTGTTTGGGATAAAGCCGCTCAAACCCCTCGAGCCCGACCTGAACAATGAACCGGCGCGCTATCTCGCGTCGTTGCGCCGCCGGCACGCCGCCGATCCGAAGCCCGAATTCCACGTTGTCCTGCACGGTAAGCCAGGGGAACAGCGTGTAAGATTGGAACACCATGCCGCGGTCCTTGCCGGGGCCGCGCACGCTCCTGCTGTCCAGATAGATCGCGCCTTCGGTCGGTTCTATAAGGCCCGCGACGAGACGCAGCAGGCTGGTCTTGCCACAACCCGACGGTCCGACAATCACCGAAAATTCCTTGTCCCCGACATCGAGCGAAACATTTTCGAGCGCGGTGACCAGCGCACCACCCCTGGGGGTAAAACGCAGCGCCACGTTCTCGATGTGCAGTTTCGGCGGTGGCCCCACCTACAGCACCCGGTCGCTCAGTCCGGCCGCCTTCTGCACGAAACGCAGCGCCCCGTTGAAGTCGAAGTTCATATAAACCGCATTCAAATGCGCATACGGCGGCGACTGCGCGAACAACTCGAACGTCAACCGGTGGCCGGCATAGTCGGAGTTCAGCAGATCGCGTGCGAAGGCCAGCAGACGGCGACGATCGTCCGCGCTCCATGCAGCGTTCACCGTGTAAAACTTCTCCAGCCAGGGCCTGGTCTCCGGATCGACAAACGCGGCGAAATCCGGCGTGACGCAGATCTGGCCGCCACAGAGCTCGCGCGCCAGATGCATCATCGCCGGCAGCTTCGTGCACGCATGCACCCTGCCGGTGAACAGCAGCGACTGGTTCGGCATCAGCAGGCCCGCGGGGCTCGGCTGTGCGGTGGCGATTGAGGCGGTCAGATGCGCGTTGATCCCCTCGCGATAGCAGGCCAGTTCCGCGAGTTTCTCGCGCACGGCCTGCTGCTTGTCCAATCCGGTCTGGCGCGCATTGAACAGCGCCGCACCGATCAGCATGTCGGCGAGATACAGGATGCGCTGCGTGTAGGGAAACGCCGAGTAGCGATGAAGCGTCGCGCGGATGAAGGTGGCGGCGCGCGTATGCCGATAGAACAGCACATTCTCCCACGGCACCAGCACATCGTCGAACACGATCAGCGTATCCACCTCGTCAAACCGGTTTGACAACGGATAATCTTCCGCCGGAGCGCGGCTGGCAAAGCCGGTGCGGCAGATGTGCTTGATGCCAGGCCAGCCCATGTCAGCGATGAACCCGACTGCGTAATCAGACAGTTTGTCGTCACCCCAGTTCGCGATGGTCGGCTTGACGAAGGCCTGATTGGCATAGGCCGCCGCCGTCTCATACTTGGCGCCGCGCACCACGATGCCGGCATCGGTCTCCTTCACCGCGTGGAGCAGCATGTCCGGATCTTGCTCCTGTGGCCGCTTGGAGCGATCGCCCTTTGGATCGGTGTTCGCCGACACATGGAACGGATCTTCGGTGAGCGCCCGCATGATGTGCCGTTCGACGTTCTGGCTGAACCGCGGGTCAATCTCGTCCAGCACCGCCTTGCCGTCCCATAGCGACCACAGCTCGCCGATCGTCTCGTCGCCGGTGCGCACGACGACGCCGCCGACCTCGTTGAGCTGCGCATCGACGTAGGCACGCTTGTCCTGCCAGTCCTGCTGCGTCTTCGGCAGCTTCAGTGCCAGGTTGCAGCGTTCGCCGCTGGCGTCATCGACATAGGACATCGCGGCACTGTGCTGCGCCTCATGCGCCATGTCGTAAAGCCTGGCGCGCAGTGAAACGATCGGCCGGAATGCCGGATGCGTCGTCACATCGGCCACGCGCTCGCCGTTGATCCAGACCTGACGCCCGTCGCGCAGGGAGTCGAGATACTGCTTGCCGGTTCTTAGCATGGCTTGGTTCCTTATGGATTGGCCGCCCACGGCAGCAGCCAGTTCCGCATCAGCTTGAAGAACTGGTCGGTTAGCAGGCCCAACAATCCAATCACCATTATGCCGAGGAATATCTGGTCGGTGAACAGTCCCCGCATCGAATTCAGGATGAAGTAGCCGAGGCCCTTATTGCCCGCGACCAGTTCTGCGACCACGAGATAGGTCCAGGCCCAGCCGAGGGTGACCCGCAGCGTGTCCATCACACCGGGCAACGTCGCGGGGATCAGCACGCGCGCGACCACGGTGCGGCGGTCGGCGCCCAGCGTATAGGACACGTCCAGCAGGTCCTGCGATACGCCGCGTGAGACATCGGCGATCAGGATAAGC
>DATMND010000469.1:0-4606 GCA_035569235.1 Acetobacteraceae bacterium
GCGACTGCAGCGGTCAGGCCGAGTAACCATCGGGTCAGCAGAAGACGCGGTTGCGGTGACACCATCGGATAAAGACGTATACGGACCAGACCCGGGACCAATACATACCCGGTGCACCGTCGAGGAAGCCACGCCAGAGCCGCTCCACCGCTGCGGGGTCAAGGCCGGCAGGCGCGATGGCCTGCGGGTCGCGCAGCGTGTGGTCTATGGCGTTCTTTAGGCCGCGCCGGATCCAGCGATCGAACGGAAGCACGAACCCGCTCTTGGGCCGCTCGAACAGGGCCGGATCGAGGCCACGCAAACCGATACGCCGGAGCATGGCCTTGCGGCCGAGCGGGCGGTAGCGCGCGTCATCCGGCAGTCGGTCCACGCTCTCGAACAGGAGCTGGTCCACCAATGGCACCCGCTGCTCCAGCGACGAGGCCATGCTGGCCACGTCATTGTCGCGCAGCAGCCGCTCGCCCAGAAAGAGCCGCTGCTCCATGACGCTGATGGCCGAGAGCGGCGTGCGGGCCCGGGTCTCGGCGAGAACCCGCTCGCGCATGGCCGGGGGGAGGCCGTCGGCCAACACATCGGCGAAGCCTTGCGCCAGGAGCTCACGCTGGAATCCGGGCAGAAAGAGCGCATAGGCCAGCTGGTAGAGCGCCAGCAAATCGTCGCCGTGACGGACCATTACGGGGAGCTTAGCCCAGCGGGTCTGAGGTGGCACCGCCCCGCCGAAGCGGCGCAACGGCCAGGTCGCCAGTGTGGCCGCGCCTACCTGCAGGCCGCGCGGCACCCAGGCGACGCGCCGAGACCAGCGCTCTAGCACCGGCAGGTCGTGGAAGGAGGTATAGCCCCCGAAGAGCTCGTCACCGCCGGTGCCCGACAGCGCCACGGTGAACCCCGCAGCCCGGATGGCGCGCGACATGTAGTAGGCGTTCAGCCCGTCGAAGGTCGGTTGGTCTAGGCTGTCCAGCGCTGCCTCCAGATTCTTAATGAATTGGCCCTCCGTCAGCACCACCTCGTGGTGCTCGGTCCCGATGGCGCCAGCGATCCGCCTTGCGATGGGTCCTTCGTTGAGCTCCTGTTCCTCAAAGGCCAGGGTGAAGGTGTGGACGGGGCTCTGGGCGGCACGCTGTGCTAGATTGGCCATAACCGAGGAGTCCACGCCGCCGGAAAGGAAAACCGCCAGGGGCACGTCACTGGCGAGGTGAAGCCTTAGCCCCTCGTCCAGGGTGGCGGCGAGGCTATCCTCGTCCATGGTCGGAAGAGGGGCGCGGTCGGAGATGCGCCAGAAGTCCTCCTGGCGGACCTCCCTGCCGGAGCCGTCAAGCTGGAGCAGCCGGCCCGGCGAGAGTAGCTCGACGCCCTTGACGGCAGTACCGGGCCCGACCACGAAGCCGTTCCACACGCTGCTGGCCACAGCCTGCGGGTCAAGGCGGGGCGTGCCCAACAGTCCGGAGGCCAGCAGGGCACGTAGTTCTGAAGCGAAGGCCACCGACCAGCCCGCGTCCGGATCCGACGACCGTGTCAGGTAGAGCGGCTTGATACCCAGTGGATCCCTGGCCAGCAGGAGCCGGCGCTGCTTCGGGTCCCAGCAGGCGAAGGCGAACATGCCGCGCAGCCTACTCACCGCGCCCGCCCCGTGTCGGCTGAGCGCGCGCAGCATGACGGCCGTGTCGCCGGTGGACTGGAACTCCTCCCCCTCGGCCGTCAGGCGCCGCCGCAGGTCACCGAAGTTGTATATCTCGCCGTTCAGCACCACGACGTGCCCGGTTACGCGGTCCACCATGGGCTGGGCACCGGCGGGCGAGAGGTCGAGGATGGAGAGCCGGCGGTGGGCCAGCAGCGCACCCCAGCCGCGAGTGTCCGGCACGGAGACCCACGTCCCGCTGGCGTCCGGGCCGCGGTGGACCATGGCGTCGCTCATCCGCCCCAGCGCGGCGCAGTTGGGCTCGTCTAGTCGTCCGATGATCCCGGCGATACCACACATCAATTAGATTCCTCGATAAAGCAGGATACTGACCACAGGTGGCCGCCCGACCTGCTGGTGGCGACGCCGCCGGCCCGGCGCGGTACGTTCGCGGGGTCGAAATCCCGACGAAGTCGCCCGGGTATTCCAACTCCAAGCCGCCATCCCCCTCTCGTGATGCCGCCCACCATTCCGATAAGCCGCCCATCTGGGGCCGCCGGTGCGAGTCGAATCCGATGATCTATGGCCTGTGCGGCGCCGGGGGCAAGTCGGATGAGGCGGGCCGCCTGTGAATCGGCATCAAAAAAGGCTCTGATCCAAAGTTGATAGCGGCACCGAGCGAGAGCTGTTTAGGCGAAGAGCGCGCCTTGAAAAAAGACTCTCGATACTCTCGATCTTTAATGAAGAGCGTACCACGTACAAGTGCGGCTGCTTGATCTTCGTATCATACGCAGGTCATCGGAACCCAAGCGGCGCGCGTCTTCTCATTCCCTTTGCCGTTAACCCAGGCGCTAGCGTCTGGGTGGCTCACGAGTACTTGCTCTCGCTTCAGGATAGTTATAAGCGATTGTCAGAGCATGACCCCCGACAAGGTCAACCTGACATTTCGCTTCCCCTAAAGCAGCTCGGTTGGGAGCAAATAGGGAGATAGGACGAAACTTTCATGGCTACCAAGCTATTTCGAGGCTTGATGGGTCAACTGGCGAACTGCGATATCGTATAGCGAAGGTCACTTCCGTGACGAATTTGACGGTCGTCGTCATCACAAATTAGAACTAAGGTAGGTTCGTCGCTGCATCGATAGGGCTACGCAATGATTGCTAAGCTCGTCAACGCATCGCCGCCGGTACCATGCTTACTGCGTGTCAGAATTCTTTAACGTCCTCCTGAGTTAGGAAAAGATTACCGCCGAGTCTGCGACCTGCACGAGTCGGATCTTGCCCTGTTTGAAATGCTCAGGTGACGACGTCCGTAATGACCACCTCGTGACAGGACTAAGTGCCATGAATTCCATCGGATGTGGCTTCCGCTTGCCGACGTATCGCACTTTATGAGCGGCGACCCCGCCACCTGCCAACACGACGCGTCGCCCGATGCCGCACTGGCGGCCGTCTGCGCGCACGAGGGACCGCTCCTTATCGACTTCGACGAGACCCTGTACCTGCGCAATTCCACCGAGGATTTCATCGATTGCGCGCGCCCCGGCCTATTGGCCTTAATGTTGCTGCGGGTGCTCGACGTGCTCAAGCCATGGCGGCTAACCGGTGGCATCGATACCCGGGACACTTGGCGAGCATGTGCCATTTCGACCTTCTTTCCCTGGACTCGCTGGCGCTGGCGCGCAAGGGTTCCATTCTTCGCTGAACATTATGTCAATCAGGAACTTAAGGCAGCGCTAAAGACGCGGGCCCAGCCGCCGATCATCCTGACCACCGGCTTCAAGTCCACCATCAAACCCCTGTTGGCCGCAATGGGCTTCGCGGATGCGCCACTGATCGCGGCACGTATGTACTCGTTCGCCGACCGGCGTAATGGCAAGCTGCGCATGGTGATGCGCGAGCTCGGCGCCGAAACGGTGGGCCGCTGCCTGGTCGTGACGGATTCGGTCAATGATCTGGAATTGCTGCAGAGCTGTGGGCGGCCGCTGCGAACACTCTGGCCTCGGGCGCGTTATCACCGGGCGCTCGGCGGCGTCTACCTGCCGGGCGAGTATATCTCCAAAGTCAAACAGCCCGGCGGGCGCTACATCTTCCGCGGGGTACTCCAGGAGGATTTCGCCTTTTGGCTGTTGAGCTCGATCGGCTTGTCGACCAATGGCGCCGCCCACCTTGTCGGACTGCTACTGCTGTTGCTTTCGTTCTGGGCGATCTACGAGCGCGGCTATGTCGATAACGATCTGGTCGCCTCCCGCTACGAGGCCGATCCAAAGCTCAGCGCAACCTTTGGCAGCGTAGGGGTCGCGACACCGGCCGTGCAGCCCTGGATCTGGGCGCTGCTCGCGGGCGCTGCCGGGGTCGCGGTTCTGCGCCCCGACAGGATGGCCTTCGCTGTGCATTTTGTAGGCTGGGTGGCGGTGCTGATTTCGACGTACGCCTGCTTCGTGTTTTACAACCGGCTCGACAAGATGACACGCGTCTGGCTTTATCCCTTGCTGCAATTCGCGCGCAGCGCCGCATTTTCGGTCGTCGTGCCCATCGAGCCAGCGGGCGTCGCCGCATTGGGCGCACATGTGCTGTCCCGATGGGTGCCGTACCAGGTCTACCGCCTGTCCGCGCGCTGGCCTAGTGCGCGACCAGAGCTGGTGCGCCTGATCTCGTTCGTGCTGCTCTTGCTGCTGATCGTCTGCTCCTTCGGCCTGTCCATCCTGCTCACGTGGAGCGCATTGGCATTGCTGCTGTGGAACGTATTCAGGGCGCGCCTCGACATTTACGCGGTTTTCAACTCCGCACGACGCCTAGACCTCTCGCCACGCAACGACTCGGCGTAGAGAACGCGATCCAGCGTCGCCCCGCGAAACGGCCCAGTAAACCGGCTTCGCTGCGGGCGGCTCGATTCCGAATGGATGTCCCACCGGTCTGCAGGTCTGCAGGCGTCGCTTGGCAATCAGCTTCACCGCGTTCATCCCGATAAACTTCTCGGCGACAAGGGCTA
>DATMND010000470.1:0-14331 GCA_035569235.1 Acetobacteraceae bacterium
CATGGCCGGCCGCAGCAGCCCCATCTCCAGCCGCCAGGCGAAGCCGCCGTTGTTGCAGACGTAGAACGCACCGTCGGGTCCCACCGCCATCCCGTTCGGCCCGCCGCCGGTTCGCGCGATCACTTGCACCGTGCCGTCCGGCAACACGCGGCTGACCGTCTGACGCTCGATTTCCACCAGCACCACCGAGCCGTCCTGCATGGCCACCGGCCCCTCCGGGAAGCACAGTCCCGTGGCCACGACGCGCAATTCGCTCATTGTCCGTTCCCCTGGATTTGGCGGTGTGTGTTGGATGCGCGCAGTGTGCCGGATAGTTGGCACCTGCGCGAGATGGTCGTCAGGGGAGTTCGTAAACCGCGACGCTGTCGCCAATGCCCCGGAGGGTATGGCGCTGCGCAACCGGCGAGACACCAGACTTCGCGAGCAGCTGGGCCGTCGCCTGATGGCCGACCACGGCTCCCGTCGCATAGATCGCCTGCGAGGATGCGAGGTGCTGGACACGCGAGGCGATGTTGACGGTCTGGCCAAAATAGTCCTGACGCTCGTTCAGCATGACGGCAAGGCAGGGTCCCTCGTGGATGCCGATCTTGAGCAGCAGATCGTCGTCGCGCGTTCGCTCCTCATTCAGGCTGAGCATAGCCTCGCGCATGCGCAGCGCCGCGGCGATTGCGCGGTTCGGCGTCGGAAAGGTTGCCATCACCGCGTCTCCGATCGTCTTTACCACCGCACCCGCCTCGGCGCCGACGATCTCGGTCAGCACGCGAAAATGCGCGCGCACGAGATCATAGGCAACCAGGTCGCCCACGCGCTCGTACAGGTCGGTCGAGCCCTTCAAATCCGTGAACAGGAACGTGAGGCTGGTGATCTTGAGCCGCTGTTCAACGTCGAGTGTGTCTGCGTGATAAATGTCACGGAAGGTCTGATTGGTCAGCAGCCGCTTTGCGGTGAGGAACGGCTTTCGCCGGGAAAGCAGCTGCTCAAGTTCAGGACCCGCGATCCAAACGCCGGGCAACACGCGCGTATTCTCGCGGTTCTCGATGTTGAGCCGGACCGGCCCCGGGCGCACCGTTGCCGTCACGGTCGGCGCGGCATTCCTTTCGAGCAGTATCGTAAGGCTTTGCCGCTCGCGTGTGGGTTCGCCCTTGATCTCGATGAACTGCGCGCAGTGCGTCACCGGATCGAATACGATCGCCAGCCCCAAAGGCAGCGCCAGGGACAGAATCGCCTTGTCGCCGGCCGGCAGCTCGACAGTCTCGAGCGTTATCTCTTCCATCAGCCTGGCGAAAGCTTCATGCGGAGGCAGTTCGATGCCCGAACTCCAGAAGATCTGCCGGTGATAGTCCAGGAACGGCAGCGTCTCGGGATGGTGGGCAGCAATCTCGCGCAGACGCGGATTCACCGTGAACGTCACTTCGACGACTTCATCGAGGATCGGCTCGTAGCCGGCTGCACAGAATGCACAGCGATATTCGGGCCGGGTGATGGTCTTGAGGGTGGCATTCGTGTCAATCACGCCGCCGCAGCTTGGGCAGAGGATGTTCCAGTGAAGATCAAACAGCCCAAGCCGCGTCGCATGCAGGAAGCCTGCAATGACGCGTTCTTCGCCGAGGTTTGAACCGCGGGCGAAATCGAGCGCGTTGATACGACAGAGAGCGTGATCAGGCGCGTGCCAGACCAGCTGCTCGACCGCATCGACCACATCCGGGTCGCCGGCTTGTCGCAGCGCTGCGAAGAGAGCTTCGGTTTCGCTCATACGCCGGAAGATAGGATGCGATGAGGCTCACGGGAAGGGCGATCCTTGCTTTGGGTGACTGCGATCCCCGTCGTCATCCCCGCGAAGGCGGGGACCCAGTTGTGGCGTGGGTCCCCGCTTTCGCGGGGATGACGACAGTACCGCCAGAATCGCCAACCGGATAAATCCGCGCCCGCGACAGATCGACACCGAACGACTCGTCGGCGCCTGGCACCCAGGCGCCCTCCGCCAACAGCACCTCGAACACCACGCTCGCGACACGGACGTGCAGCCGGCGCATCGGCCCGCTGGTGTGCATGCTCTCCACCCGCGCGGGGCCCGCACCCGCCAGCAGACGAATTTCATGCGGCCGGACCAGCGCGATCGCCGGACCCGGCGCGCAGTTGGTGGCGATGGGTGCGAGTGCCAAACCGTCGAACCGCGCCTTTCCCTGACCGACGATGCAATCGAACCGCACCGATTCGCCCAGGAACTCGTGCACGAATGCGCTTGCCGGTTCGGCATACAGCCGATCGGGTGCGTCAACCTGTTCGATGCGTCCCGCGCGCAACACCGCCACGCGATCCGCCATTTCCAGCGCCTCGGCCTGGTCGTGTGTGACGAAGATGCTGGTCAAGCCCATCCGATCGTGGAGGTCGCGCAGCCACACCCGCAGGCTCTTGCGCACCTTCGCATCGAGCGCGCCGAACGGTTCGTCCAGCAACAGCAGTCCCGGCTCGATCGCCAGCGCACGCGCGAGCGCCACACGCTGGCGTTGCCCGCCGGAGATCTGCTCGGGATAGCGCCCCGCCAGCTCGCCGATGCCCATCAGGTCCAGCAACTCCTGCACACGGGCACGCACCGACTGACGCGATGGGCGTTCCTGCCGCGGTCGTACTTCCATGCCAAAGGCCACGTTGCGTGCCACCGTCATGTGACGGAACAGCGCGTAGTGCTGGAACACCAGACCGACGCGACGTTCGCGCGCCGGCACGCCCTCCATCGAGCGCCCGCCGACGACGATGTCGCCGGCATCGACGAATTCCAGCCCGGCCAGAACGCGCAGCAGCGTGGTCTTGCCCGAACCGGACGGCCCGAGCAGGGCAAGGAACTCGCCCGTCCGCACCGAAAGGCTGACGCCGTCGAGCGCCGCCACCCCGCGGTAGGATTTGGTCACGTCGCGCAGTTCCACGCTCACAGGAGTGCCCCGGCGCGACGCCCCATCCGCCACTCCAGCAGCAGCTTCATTGCCAGCGTGAACAGCGCAAGCAGCGACAGCAGCGCCGCCACGGTGAACGCGCCAACCCAGTCGTAGTCGTTGAACAGCGCCTCGATATACAGCGGCATGGTCATGGTCTGGCCGCGCACATGGCCCGACACCACCGCGACGGCGCCGAACTCGCCCATCGCGCGTGCGTTGCAAAGCAGCACGCCGTACAGCAGCCCCCAGCGGATGTTGGGGAGCGTGATGCGGACGAAGGTCTGCCAGCCCGTTGCACCCAAGGTCAACGCCGCCTCTTCCTCTGCTACGCCCTGGTCCTGCATCAGCGGGATCAGGGTGCGGGCAACGAACGGAAAGGTCACAAACGTCGTCGCCAGGATCAGGCCGGGCACCGCAAAGATGATGCGCACGCCGGCCCGTTCCAGCATCGGCCCGAACCAGCCGTTGGCGCCGAACAGCAGAACCCAGACCAGGCCGGAGATCACCGGGGAAACCGAAAACGGCAGCGCGATCATCGTCATCAGCAGGCTGCGGCCGGGGAAGCGGAAACGTCCGATGCACCACGCCGCCGCCAGTCCGCAGACCGTGTTCAGCGGGACCGCGACGGCGGCCACGATCAGCGTCAGTTCGATCGCCGCGATCGCATCGGGTTCATCCAGCGCCGCGACGACGGCGCCAAGTCCCTGCGACAGCGCCTCGACCAGCACCACGACGAGCGGCAGCAACAGCAGCACCACGAGCAGCGCCAGCGTGATGACGGTCAGCGCGGCACGAGTGGCCGGCGCCTCTTCGGTTGCCGCCCGGTTCACGCCGCGCGCCTGCCGACACGCCGTTCCAGCAAATTGAGCAGCAACAGGATGCCGAACGAGACCATGAGCATGACCAAGCCGAGCGCCGCAGCACCGGCGTAGTCAAGCTGTTCCAGTCGGATGATGATGAGCAGCGGGGCGATCTCGGTGAACATCGGCATGTTTCCGGCGATGAAGATCACCGAGCCATATTCGCCCACACCGCGGGCGAGCGCTGCACCGAAGCCGGCCAGCAGGGCGGGGCCCAGCGCGGGCAGCACGACACGCCGCAGCGTCTGCGTGCGCGTCGCACCCAGCGTGGCCGCGGCCTCCTCCGCTTCTGCTGGCAGGTCCATGATCACCGGCTCGATCGTGCGCACTACGAAAGGCAGGCCGACGAAGATCAGCGCCAAGAGGATGCCCAACGGGGTGTAGGCGATCTTGATGCCGAGCGGCGCGAACAGTGCGCCGATCCAGCCGTTCGGGGCGAACAGCGCGGTCAGGGCGATGCCCGCGACCGCGGTGGGCAAGGCGAGCGGCATGTCGATCAGCGAGTCCGCAAGGCCGCGGCCGGGGAAGCGGTAGCGCACCATGACCCATGCGATCAGCAGGCCGAACGGGACATTCACTGCCGCCGCCAGCGTTGCGGCGCCGAAGCTGAGCCGCAAGGCGGCCAGCACGCGCGGGTCGGTGATCGAGTGCCAGAAACCGGCAATGCCGAGTTCCCATGGCCGCAACACCAGCGCCGCCAGCGGGATCAGAACAATGAGCGACAGCCAGACCATCGTGATGCCGAGCGTGGCGCCGAACCCCGGCAGCGCCGATTTGCGCGCGCCGGCGATCATTTCCCTGGGGTGAAGATCCGGTCGAACAGGCCGCCGTCGGCGAAGTACTTCGCCTGCGCCACGTCCCAGCCGCCGAAGTCACGGACGGTGACCATCGGGATGGCGGGATAGCGCTCGGCATAACGCGCGGCTACCTCGGTATCGCGCGGCCGATAATAGTTCTTCGCCACGATCTCCTGGCCCTGCCTGCTGTAGAGATACTCCAGATAGGTCTGCGCCGCTTCCCGCGTGCCCCGCTTGTCCACGATGCTGTCGACCAGCGACACCGGTGGTTCAGCCAGTATGCTGAGCGACGGACTCACGATCGCGAAGTCGTCCGCGCCGAATTCCTTGCAGACCAGCCAGGCCTCATTCTCCCATGCCAGCAGCACGTCGCCCAGGCCGCGTTGGGCGAAGCTGGTGGTCGCGCCGCGCGCGCCGGTGTCGAGCACCGGCACCTGGCGGAACAGGCGACGCATGAAGTCCTCGGCCGATGCGTCGGTGGCGCCCGGCTGGCGCTGCGCCCAGGCGAGCGCGGCCAGGAAGTTCCACCGCGCGCCGCCCGAGGTCTTCGGATTCGGCGTGATCACCGCGACGCCAGGCTTCAGCAGATCGGGCCAATCCTGGATGCTCTTCGGGTTGCCCTTTCGCACCAGGATTACGATCGTGCTGGTATAGGGGCAGGCATGGTCGGGCAGCCGCGTCTCCCAATCGGCGGCGACCAGGCCACGCTTTGCGAGCGCGTCGATGTCGGCGCCAAGCGCCAGCGTCACTACGTCGGCTTGCAGACCATCCAGCACCGCGCGCGCCTGTGCGCCGGAACCGGCGTGGGACTGGTTGATGGTGATGCGGTCGCCGGTCTTCGCCTGCCAGGTTGCCGCAAAGGCGCGGTTGATGTCGCGATACAGCTCGCGCGTCGGGTCATAGGAGACGTTGAGCAGCGTGGTGTCGGCGGCCTTGGCACGGCCCGCGGCCAGCAGGCCCAGGGTGGCGCCGAGCGCTGAACGTCGCGTGAGGCGATGCGAAAACATGGCGAGCCTCCGAGCGCTGGTTGAACTATAGGTTTCAAACCTCGCATCCGCGAGCGGGCCGTCGGTGCCGCCGCCTATCGCCGCAGCAATCGGTCGAGGATGCGCCCTTCGATCGCCGCCGCCCGAGGATCGCCGCGGCGGCGCGGACGCGGCAGGTCCACCGCCACTTCCATCGCTACCAGGCCGTCCTCCAGCAGCAGGATGCGGTCGGCGAGTGCTACCGCCTCGGACACGTCATGCGTCACCACGATCGCGGTGAAGCCCTTGTCCTGCCACACGGTCTCGATCAGGTCCTGCATCTCGATGCGGGTGAGCGCGTCGAGTGCGCCGAGCGGTTCGTCCAGCGCCAACAGACGCGGATGGCTCACCAGCGCGCGCGCCAGGGCGACACGCTGCTTCTGACCGCCTGAAAGCACCGTCGGCCAGTCGTGTTCGCGCCCGCCGAGGCCTACCTGGACCAACGTGTCCTCGGCCTGCTGGCGGCGGTCGCGGCGGTCGTGCGCGTGCGTCAGCCCGACCTCGACGTTGGCGACCACGCGTTGCCAGGGCAGCAGACGCGGCTCCTGGAACATCAGCCGCACGTGGTCCCGCCAGCCTGGCGCCTGGTCATCGACCGCGATGCTTCCTGCGGATGGCGTATCCAGCCCGGCGATCAGCCGCAGCAGCGTGCTCTTGCCACAGCCGCTGCGACCGACGATGGCGACGAACTCGCCTGGCGCGATGTCGAGGTCGATGCCGTGCAGCACGCGGTGCGCGCCGAACGCCCTGGCGACGCCGCGCAACGTCACGGCGGCGCCGGCCGAACTGACGTGCGGGAACGGATCGGCCACGCGCTGGACAACCGATATGTTCATCGTTCAGACCTTTACATAGACAGGGTTCCAGGCGAGCGTGGTACGCTCCAGCAGCCGCGCGGTGCTGTCGGCAAGCTTGCCCAGCGCCGCGTAGACCAGGATGGAGAACACCACCACGTCGACCTGCATGAACTCGCGTGCGTTCATCGCCATGAAGCCGATGCCGGACGAGGCGGAGATGGTTTCGGCAACGATGAGGGTCAGCCACATGATCCCCAGTCCGTAGCGCAGCCCGACGAAGATCGACGGTAGCGCGCCCGGCAGCACGACGCGCAGGAACAGCGCGCGTTCCGACATGCCATAGGCGCGGCCCATCTCCAGCAGATGCGGATCGACCGAGCGCACGCCGTGCAGCGTGTTGACGTAGATCGGGAAGAACACGCCGAGCGCGACCAGGAAGATCTTCGCCTGTTCGTCGATGCCGAACCACAGGATGACCAGTGGGATCAGCGCGAGGTGGGGGACGTTGCGAATCATCTGCAGACTGCTGTCGGTCAGGGTTTCGCTGAGTGACGACAGGCCGTTCGCCATTCCGAATGCGAAGCCGATGCCGCCGCCGATGGCAAACCCGAGCAAGGCGCGCGCGGCGCTGACCTCGATGTTGGTCCAAAGTTCGCCGGACCGCGCAAGGTGCCAGCCGGCTGTCGCGACGGCGCTCGGCGCGGGCAGCACGTTGGCCTGGATCACGCCGAAGTCCGAACCGGCCTGCCAGGCGAGGAGGACGAGTAGCGGGACAAACCAGGGGAGCGCGCGGGTCATGTCACTTTCCTCCCCCTCCCCTTGCGGGAGGGGGGTTGGGGGAGGGGAGAATGGCGGTCATTCCGCGGCATTCCGCGACGGCGCCGCGCGAAAGTCATGCCCCGGTTCGTGGCGCTGCTCGCCGATGCCCAGCACCGGGAACAGCAGTTCGGCGACGCGGTAGGCCTCCTCGAGATGCGGATACCCCGACGCGATCACCGTGCCGATGCCCAGCGCCTGGTATTCGCGCAGCCGCTCGGCCACAGTCTGCGGACTGCCGACCAGCGCGGTGCCGACACCGCTGCGCACCAATCCGACGCCGGCCCACAGGTTCGGGCTGACCTCCAGCCTGTCGCGCTGGCCGCCATGCAACTGCATCTGGCGAAGCTGGCCGATGGAATCCGAGTCCGCGCGCAACTTCTTCTGTGCCGCCTCGATCGTCGCGTCCGACAGCCGGCTGATCAGCTTGTTCGCCGCTTCCCACGCCTCGGCATCGGTCTCGCGCACAATCAGGTGCACGCGCAGCCCGAAGCGCAGCCGGCGACCGAACGTGGCCGCCCGGGCGCGAACCGCGGCTAGCTTTTCTGCCACCTGCGCCGGCGGTTCAGCCCAGGTGAGGTAGGTGTCCACGTGCCGCGCCGCGACCTCGATGCCGGCCGGCGAGGAACCACCGAACCACAGCGGCGGATACGGCGTCTGCACGCTGTCGAACTGGCCCAGCTTCGCGTTGCGTGCGGTCAGATGGCGACCGCTGAAGTTGATGCCGCCGTTGAACAGGCCGCGCCAGATGGTCAGGAACTCGTCGGTCTGTTCGTAGCGTTCGTCGTGGTCCAGCAGCAGACCGTCGCCGGCGAGTTCCTTCGGCAGCCCGCCGGTGACAATGTTCAGCAGCAGCCGGCCGTCGCTGATCCGGTCCAGCGCCGCGGACTGCCGGGCCGCGAGCGCCGGCGTCAACAGTCCCGGGCGCAGTGCGAGCAGGAACTTCAGCCGTTCGGTCAGCGGCGCCAGAGCGGCGCCCGTGATCCATCCGTCCAGGCAGTTGTTTCCCGTGGGCAACAGCACGCCGCCGAACCCCAGCCGATCCGCGGCGACGGCGATATCGCGCAGATAGCCGAATTCGGCGGGGCGATGGCCGTCCTCGGAGCCGATGTAGGGCCCGTCGCCGCTGGTCGGCAGGAACCAGAACAGTTCGAGCGGCGCGTTGGAATGGGGCATCGATGGCGCTCCGTGTCTCGTGGTCATGCGCCGGCCCGCCAGACTTCCTCGCCAACCTTGATGTCGGTTGGAATGAGGCCGAGCGCGCGGAACCGGTCCGCCACCTTCTGCTGGCTGGCGGCGAGTTCGTCGTTCATCGGCAGCACCTGGAACGGGGCGCGATCCACCGCGCGCTGTACGGCATCCAGCGGCATGCCCGTAGCCGTCGCGAGGGAGGCGGCGAGTTCTGGCCGGTGCGACCGTGCCCACTCGGCAATCGTGGCGAACTCGGCCACGAGCTTCGCGGTGACCTGCGGATTGGCCTCGACATAGCCGCGGCGGGCCATGAAGAACGAGTTCTGCTCGACGATGTCGGTCCACTTCGCCAGCACGCGCACGCC
Source organism: Acetobacteraceae bacterium (assembly GCA_035569235.1). GTDB lineage: Bacteria > Pseudomonadota > Alphaproteobacteria > Acetobacterales > Acetobacteraceae > JAMXLO01. The sequence continues at coordinate 8,785 of DATMND010000470.1, forward strand.
GGGCCGCGTCTCGAACAGCGCGTAGTACGGGTCCCAGATCGTCCAGGCGTCGATGGCGCCACGCTCGAACGCCGCTCCGGCATCGGCGGGGCCGAGATAGATCGGCTGGATGTCATCGTATTTCAGCCCGGCCTTCTCCAGCGCGGCCAGGGTCAGGCTGTGCGCGGCGGAACCGCGTCCGAAGGCGACTTTCTTCCCCTTCAGATCCTGCAGAGTTTGCAGCGTCGAGCCGGCAGGGACCAGGATCGCCTGGCCGCCGGCGCGTTGCGCCGCGATGTACAGCAGATCGCCATGCGCTGCCTGGGCGAACAGCGGCGGCGTATCGCCGACGGCGCCGATATCGATGGCGTTGACGCGCATCGCCTCCAGCATCGGTGGGCCGAACTGGAATTCGATCCATTGCACCTCGATGCCGAGCGGGTTGAGCAGCATTTCCAGGCTGCGATTCTGTTTGGCGGCCAGCAGGATCGGCTCACCCTTCTGGAAGCCTACCCGCAGCAGCTTGCCCGGTGCGCCAAAGGCACGCGCGTCACTGATGGCGATGCCGGCCATGGGCAGACTCCCGAGCAACGTCCGTCGTGTGATCATGGCGATACCGCGGCCGAGGCCGGCTCGGGGGCGGTGGGGCCGGCGAAACTGCCGGTCAGATAGAGGCGGCGCGCGAGGCGCTGCACGTCGGCCAGCGTGGGCCAGATCGTCGAGTCGAGGTCCTCGAGGCGGAAGTCGATTGCGACGAAGCGGTAGCCGCGGTCGATGCGAATGGCGGCGCCGACGAACACGCCGTCGATGTCGATGATGTGGGATTGTAACATGGACAGGTTCCCTTACGGAACGAAATTACGCCTGGGCAGTCAGGCTCCGTTTAGCGGTGGCGATCCGGGTGCCACTGCAACATCGCCAGCCAGGGGTGCGAACACCGCAGGGGCATGTTGCAGGCGCTGAGCGCTTCGGCGTCACGCCGCCGGTCGGTCCGATCATCGGTTCCTCGACTTCCAATGGGTTTGACCGTGGCGGCGCAGGTTGCCGACGATCTTCAGGCGACTATGGAATATATTTCTTCAGTTATGCAATAGTGAGCCGATAGAAAGATTAATATTCTCCAGATCGGCGCAACTCCGCCCGCCAGCTATCGTTTCGCGCTTGATGTTTTGGTAGGATTTTGTGCTGCCATGCGGCGCATGCAGCTTCCGCTTCGACATCCTCCGCAGACGGTCGGTATGGCTGCGGTCGGCCTGTTCGCCGTCAGTGCCGCCCTTGCCGTGCTCGCGCCGTTCTGGTTCTGGCTGCCGCTGGCGGGGGCGGCGGCGGGCGGCATCGCTGTCCTGGCCTTCCGGTACACAGTCGTGTTCTGCATCGCCTGGCTGCTGATCGCGGGAGCCACGCTGGAGATGACGCTCAGCGATCTGCTCGGCCCGGGCGCCCTCCAGACCACGATCGCGGCGGTCAAGGGAGCGGAACTGGTGCTCGCCGCGATCTGCATCCTCCGCTACGGCCTTGAGCCTGACGTGTTCAACCCTGGCCTCGGCTTTCTGGCGATGTTCGTCGCGGGCCAGGCGCATGGCTTGCACCATGATCTGACGCAGGCCGAAAGCCTCCGCTCGCTGGCCGGTTCGGTTGCGCCGTTTGCCTTCGCGTTCAGCCGCCTGTCGCGACGCTGGGCGCAGGCGGTGATTCGCACGACGGTCTGGATACCTCTGTTCAGTGTCGCAGGCGGAGCATGCCTCGCCGTTGCCGGCCTGCGTCCGCTGTTCTTTGAGGCTGGCGGCGAACGGCTGGCGGGGCTGGGCCATCCCGCCTTCCTCGCCGGGTTCTGCCTCGCGGCCATCTACGCCGGTCTGATCGAACTCTATCGCGAGGGAGAGTCGCGCACGCTCCTGCTGCTGGTGGTGAATTTCGTGATCCTGGTGCTGACCGGAGCACGCGCGCCGCTTGCCTATGCCGTCGCGGTGACCGGGCTCACCCTGATCTTCGTCCGCTCGCCGGCGTTTCCACGCCAACGGCGGGTCCTGCCCCTGCTGCTGGCCGCCTGCCTGTTGCCCTTGCTCGTGGCCCTGGCAACCGACCTCTCCTCGATGCGGCTGTTCAACGTGCTGAGCAACGAGGCCGGCAACCTCAGCGGCCGCGACCTGCTGTGGCCGGCGTTCGAGCAGGCGGCCGCGACCTCGCCCTGGTTCGGCTGGGGGGTAGGTGCCGGCAATGCCATCATTCCGCCGGACAGCGACCTCGCGCGGCTGATCCAGACCTCGGCCGCCCACAACGAGTATCTGCGCGTGCGGGTGGAGGGCGGCCTGGTCGGCCTCGGTCTGCTGGTTGTCCTGTTCGTCCTTTGGGTCGCGCACCACACCAGCCGGTTGCGCCGCACCGACCGGGTGATCATGCGGCTGGCCTTCATCGCCTTCGCCGGACACGCCTTTACGGACAACGTGCTGATAGCGACCACTGCCTGCGTGTTCTTCGCCTTCGTGACCGCGGTGTTCGTACGCGGCGCGCACGAGCGTGTGGCAGGCCCCCGGGTCAAACACCCCGGGGGCAAGCTTGCTGGACGCGGGCGAGGTGGCGTAGGCACGCGCATCGCCGCTGGAGCCGTGCCGCATGCGATTCATCCGTATCCTGCCTTTCCTGCTGCCGTTGTTGATGCTCGGCGCGAAGCTGGCCGCCGCCTCCGGCCTTGCCTTCGTGGTCAACTCGGGCGGCGCGTCGATCAGCCTGGTCGACATGTCGGCCGAGAAGGAGCTGCGCCGCATACCGGTGCTGCGCGAGCCGCACCACCTTGTGCTGTCTCCCGACGGCAAGAGCCTGCTGGTGGGCGACACCGTCGCCAACGAGATGCTGTTCCTGGATCCCGCCACCGGGACGCTCCAGAAGCGCATGCCGGTGGCCGATCCATATCAGCTAGGGTTCAGCCCGAACGGCAGGTTCCTGGTGGTGAACGGCCTGGCCCGCAACCAGATCGACGTTTACGACGGCGTCAGCATGCAGCTTCTGAAACGGTTTCCGGCCGCCTCGATGCCCAGCCACCTCGACTATTCGCCGGATTCCTCGCGGGTGTTCGTCAGCCTTCAGGGGACCGACAGCATGGTGGCGATCGATCTCGGCAGGCTTGCGATCCTGTGGACCGAGAAGATCGGCAAGACGCCCGCCGGCGTGTTGTGGCACGACGGCAAGGTGTTGGTCGCCGATATGGGCACCGACTACGTGGCGGTGGTCGATCCGGCGGACGGACGCGTGATGAACCGTGTTCACACCGGCAAGGGCGCGCACAACCTGTTCCTCTCGCCCGATCGCAGGATCATCTGGGTGAACAACCGCGTCGGCGGCACGACCACGTCGCTGGACGCGGCCACGCTGGCGCCGATCCGCAGCTACGCCATTCCGGGCGGCCCCGATGACATCGCCTTCGCGCCCGACGGCAGGCTGTGGATCACGCGGCGCTTCGCGGAGAAGGTCGCGGTGCTCGATCCGAAGACCGGCGAGTACCAGACCGTCGATGTCGGACGCTCGCCGCACGGGCTGTTCCTCAACCCGAACGGCACCGCGGCGCCGAGTGTCGCGTCGCGCTGAACCATGGGTGACCCGTTCGACCTCGCCGCCGGCTGGCTGCAGGAGCATCTGCTGATCCCGCTGCTCTATGCGCTGGGCCTGATGCAGTGGGAGGACGTGTCGTACGGCTGGGCGCTGTTCGCCGTGTATGGCGCCTGCCAGGTGGCGATCACCTTTGCCGTTTGCGTGCCGCTGGAGCGTTGGCGGCCAGTCGAGCGCTGGCCGGATGCACGCGCCGTATCGGTGGATGTGCTGTACACCGTGATCTCGCGGGTCGGCGTGCTGCCGCTGTTCACCTTCGTGCTGTTCTATCGTGCGCAGGTCGCGCTGAACGGGTTCCTCGCCGACCACGGCTTCGTCCCGCCGACGATGGAGCGGCTGGTCCCGTTCCTGCTCGGCCAGCCGGTGGTGACGTTCGTGGTCTACGCGATCATCCTGGACTGCGCCGACTACTGGCGGCACCGGCTGTCGCACCGGTTCGGCTGGTGGTGGGCGCTGCATTCGCTGCACCACGCGCAGCGGCAGATGACCTTCTGGTCGGACGACCGCAACCACGTGCTGGACGACCTGATCAGCGCGCTGTGGTTCGGGGTGATCGCGCTGGCGATCGGCGTGCCACCGCTGCAGTTCCCGGTGCTGGTGCTGGTACTGCGCTTCCTGGAGAGCCTGTCGCACGCCAACGCGCGGGTCGCGTTCGGGGCGGTGGGCGAGCGGCTGCTGATCTCGCCGCGGTTCCATCGCGCGCATCACGGGTTGCTCGCGGCGGGGCAGCAGAGCTGCAACTACGGCGCGGTGCTGCCGTGGTGGGACATGCTGTTCGGCACCGCCGAGTTCCGCCGCGACTATGTGGCGACCGGCGATCCGACAGGCGAGGAGGCGCTGGCGAGCGGATCCTACCTCCGCCAGCAATGGGCGGGGCTGCGGCGGTTCGCCGGAACGTTCGCGCGGCCGGTGGCGCGACGCCAGCCGGACAGCCGGACCTCCAACTAGAACACGGGCATCATGGGAACCGGCACGATGTGCTCCTCGACGCTGCGCGCGCCGGGAACGTTTTCCGCCGCAACCCGTACCGCCCGTCGCCTTTCTTCAGGCTCATCCGAGCCGAACCACAGATGGATGACGCCGTCGCTGACGATGATGTCCTGCGCCCACAGTCTGGCGGCCCATTGCTGCCGTCCCAGTTCGGCCAGCAGCCTTGTGCGGAGCGCGCGATCGTCGGTGCCGACGTCCGCGCCGGCGGTGGGGGCGCCCGGCGATGCGACCAGCGCCCGCACCAGGTTGGACCGGGTGACGATGCCGACGATCTTGTCGTCGCGCACGACCGGCAGGCGCTTGATGCGGTTGGTTTCAAGCAGCGTCGCAATCTCGGCGAGGTCGGTCTCCTCGGTGACGGCGACGACATCGCGTGACATGATGTCCTTCACCGTGCGGCCATGCGACTTGACATAGTCCCTGGCCTGGCCCGACGCGAAATGTTCCAGCCACCACGAGTGCCGGCGCTCGGTGCGACCTTCGGTGCCGAGTTCGGTGCGATGCAGCAGGTCGCCCTCGCTGACGATGCCGATCATGCGGCCAGCCGCGTCGACCACCGGGGCGCCGCTGATGCCCCGTTCCGACAGCAGTGTCGCCAGATCCTGGACCGTTGTGTCCGGATCGACGGTAATCACGGTCGGCGTCATCACGTCTGTTGCGCGCATTGTTACCCCCCGATGGCGGTGCGGCTTCTCTGTGCCGCTGATAATTGGACGGAGTGGTGCGCCTGTCATTGATCTGGGTCAATCCATGGCCAGGGCGCCGCCGTGGGCGCGCGAAGGCTGATGCGTCGGTGGATCGTGAGGGGCCAGTACTGCTCGATTGCGTCTCATGAGGTGTGGGCTGAGACGATTGGTCGCGTGGCGAGACAGAGATATGGCCGGGGATGCAGGCCGGGAGAGCCAAAGACGGTGCGTCTGCGCGTGTGGCGAGGCCTGATATTTTTACGCGGAGGACAGCGGAGAGCCGCGAAGG
>DATMND010000471.1:0-3801 GCA_035569235.1 Acetobacteraceae bacterium
GCGTTGTTCAACTTGGCAAATCGGAAGGTGACGTGCCCGAGGCCCGCACCCGTGAAGTCGGCGCCGTCAAGGTTCGCACTCATGAACTCGGTACGCAGCAGACCCATGGATTGATTGGCCATAACCACCGTCATGTGAGCGTGCGAGAAGTTCGCGCTGCGCATGTCGTCGAAACTGAAGTGTACCGTGATCATCGCGTCCGACAGATCGGCCCAGACAAAGGTCGCGGCCTGCTCCGGCGTATTCTCCATGCCCGTTGACGTCACGACTGTCTGCATCGTGGCGCCGTGCAGGTGGGCGTCGGTGAAGTTGGCACGGATGATCCAGGCGAAGGTCAGATCGGCCTGGGTCAGGTCGGCATCGGTGAGGTCGGCGCCGACCAGTTTGACGCCATGCAGGTTTGCCCCGAACAGCTTTGCGCCGGCGAGGTTGGCTCCGCTGAGGTCCAGGCCGGTCAAATCGTCCCCGCTCATATCCTTGCCGGACAAGTCTATTTTTCCCGCCGGAGCGGCCGCCACGATTGCGCGCACGTCGTCCGCCGCCAGGTGATCGGCTGCCAGTGACGGCGCCGGCCTGAGCATGGCGGCGCCGAACATCAGCACGGTGATACCGCAGGCACGGCGATTCGATGCGGAAGCTCCGACGGTCATCGTTCAGCCGCAGGTGCCGTGACGGCGAATAGTCGTGCCAGGTCCTCGGGTTTCTGCAGTAGGGCATCGGCACCTGCCGCTTCCAATTCCTCGCGGCTGCCATAGCCCCACAAAACGCCGATCCCGCGAACGCCATTCGCGCGTGCACCTATCATGTCGTGCGACCGGTCGCCGACCATGACAGTATCGCCGGCTGCAAGTGCCTCCGCGCGAAGGACCGCGGCAATGAGGTCCCGCTTGTCATCCAGACTCCCGTCCGGCTCCGTGCCATAGACGCCGCGACACCAATCAGCCAGACCAAGTGATTCGACTATCCGTGTTGCGAACACCGAACGCTTTGACGTGACGACAAAGCATTTCGCACTTGCCGACAAAAGCCGCAGCGCGTCAGGAATCCCCGGATAGATGGTCGCCTGATGCAGGCCGATTTCGCCATAATGAGCGCGATACGCCGCGACGCCGGCTTCAACGCGGTAATCGCCGTAGCGTTCAAGCACGCGGCTAATCACCTGCGGCAGCGGCGGGCCGATCAGCGGCGTGATGTCGAACGACAGATCGGGCGTGTGGCCCAGCGCACGCAGCGCCGCCTCGCAGCTCGCCGCAATGCCAGGGCGCGAGTCGATCAAAGTGCCGTCCAGATCGAGCAGGATCGTGCGCGGCACGTCTATTCCGCCGCTTCGATCGGCGGCGGTTCGTGTGCCCGCACCGGCGGCGGGTCGCCCACAAAACGCTCCACCTCGACCAGACAACTCTGCGGCACGGGTCCCTGCGCCAGGCGCGACGTGCCGACATCCTGCGTCAGCACGTTCGGATTGCCGTGTACGCACAGCCCGTCACGGACATCCAGCCAGGCGCCCGTCGCCAGCACAGCGACACCGCGCAGCATGTCACGCGCCAGGCGCACGCCGGCCAGGCACGCCCCACGGTCGTTGAACACACGCACCACGTCACCCTCGGCGATCCCCCGTTCCCCCGCATCGTCCGCATGCATGATCAGCGGTTCGCGCCCGGCGATCTTGCTGTCCTTGCTGACGCCGACATTGTCCCACTGGCTGTGCAGCCGCGTCGCCGGCTGTATCGTCAGCAGATGCAGCGGATAGAGCCGCGCGCGTGGTGAGCCGAGATACTCTCGCGGCGGAATCCAGACCGGATGGCCGGGACAGTCGTCGTAGCCAAACCCGCCGATCGTCGCCGAGAACAGTTCGATCCGGCCGGTCGGCGTATTCAGCCGATGCGCCGTCGGATCGCGCACAAAATCCGCATACGGCACGAAATGCGTCTCGGGCATCGGCACTTCCACCGAACCTTCGGCCCAGAACGTGGCGAAGTCAGCCACCGCGACGCCGAGTTTCGCACAGTTGGCACGCCAGCGGTCGTATAGATGCCGCAGCCACGCGTTGGCATCGCGCTGTTCGGTGAAGCGATCGCGCACGCCGAGCGCATCGGCGATGTCGGCGCAGATGTCGAAGTCGTTGCGCGCCTGGCCTTGCGGCGGTATCGCCTGTTTCATCGCCAGCACAAAGCGGTCGCGCGAGGACGACGCGATGTCGTCGCGCTCCAGCGTCGTGGTGGCAGGCAGCACGATGTCGGCCCGACGTGCAGTGGAGGTCCACCACGGCTCGTGCACCACGATCGTCTCCGCGCGCGCCCAGGCAGGTTGGAAGCGGTTGAGATCCTGGTGGTGATGGAACGGATTGCCGCCGGCCCAGTAGATCAGCCGCACATCCGGATAGCGCATCCGCCTTCCGTTGTGGTCGTATTCACTGCCCGGATGCTCTAGCATGTCGGTGATGCGCGCTACCGGAATGAAGCTGCGGGCAGGATTGGGCAGCGCGGGCATGGTGACCGACGGCACGTGCACATACGGCGATCCCAGGCCGCCGAGACTGCCGAAACCAAATCCAAATCCGGTGCCCGGCCGGCCAATGCCACCCAGCATCGCGGCCAGCGCGATCAGCATCCAGTACGGCTGCTCGCCGTGCTCGGCGCGTTGCAGCGACCAGCACGCGGTCAGCATGGTCGGCATTGCGGCGCAGTCGCGCGCCAATGCGGCAATCGTGGCGGCAGAGATTCCGGTCTCGGCCGCCGCCCAATCAGGCGACTTTGCAATACCATCGGTCTCGCCGCGCACGTAGGCAGCAAGTTGGTCGAAGCCCACCGTGCAGCGATCGAGAAAGCTACGATCAACGCGGCCCTCGGCGATGAGTACGAACGCCATCGCCAGCATCAGCGCCGTGTCTGTGCCAGGGCGAATCGGCAGCCACTCGCACGCGATGTCGTCCGCAATGTCGCAGCGCTGCGGCGAGATATTCACCAGCCGCACGCCGGCGTGCGCCGCATGACGCAGCCAATGACCCATATCGTGCACTGCGCCGCCGCCATTGATCATCTGGCCGTTGCGCACCGCGATGCCGCCGAAGCAGAGCATCAGCTTCGCGTGCTGTGCGATCGCGCGCCAATCCGCCAGCGGCCCGGCCACGCTTTCGGTGTCGCCCACGATGTGCGGCAGCAGCGTCTGCGCCGCGCCGATGGAATAGGACGTGAGCGCGTCGGTAAAGCCGCCGGTGGCCGCCAGCATCCGCTGCATCTGTGTCTTGGCGTGATGGAACCTCCCTGCCGAGGCCCAGCCGTAACTGCCGCCGAACACGCTTGCCGCACCGTAGGCTTGGCGCACGCGCGCGAGTTCCTGCGCCACCAGTGTGACGGCGGCGTCCCAATCCAGCGGCACGAACGGTTCGTAGCCGCGCAGCGTACCGCCCGAGCGGTCGCCGTTCAGCCAGCCCTTGCGCACGTAGGGACGGTCGATGCGGTTCGCCGCGTGCACCGCATCCGCTGTGCCGCGGATAATCGGCGACGGCGCGGGATCGCGCGCGAATGGCCGGACATCAACAATGCGTCCGTCCTGCACCACCGTGTCGAATGCGCCCCAGTGCGCGGCGTGTGGCGTTGCTTCAATCATAGCGTGGCGTAGCGCTCGATCGTGTCGCGCCAGCCGAGCAGGTCCTCCGGCCCGGAGACCTTGCGCGCCAGTCCGGCCACGCCGGTGACCGGCAGCAGCACGCGGCTGACCCCGGCAGCTGCAAGCTCCGGAAGTTTTTCGACGTCGTCCGGCATGCCGACAGTGATCTCCACCACGCCGGGTTCGCGGCCT
>DATMND010000472.1:0-21490 GCA_035569235.1 Acetobacteraceae bacterium
GCCCGACTGCGCAGCTTTGCCTACAATATCCTGCGCCGCAATCAGAACTCAACGTTCAGCCAGGACAGATATGCCGCCGCTCTCGCCGGACTCGACGAACTGTTCAAGTGGAGCGTTAGTTGAGAGCGTTGAACTGCCCTGCCAGGCAGGCCGCCACGCACGTCCCGCATGGCGTCAACTCGACATCACGGCCCGCGCAATTCACCCAGGCCGTGCGAAAGCTAGCTCGAGGTCGGAATGCCTGTCGCCAACGTGCGGCAGCGGTCCGTTGGTGCGCCGGCAGAACAGAAAATACGCCGTGCCATCCCAAGGGAGAAACCAGGCTCCGGCGTTGGTCGGGCTACATCGAGATTATTCGACTCCGGTGTGATCCAGTTCACACTCGGTCCTCCAATCGAATCGCAATACTCGCACCTGGATCCAGATGTCAAACGCATCCTGAAGCTGGCATCCCCACCAACTCTCGACAACCATGTAATCGATGGAGTACTTGGAATGCTGACCAGCGACATCATGCAGGCAATGTGGCCACATGTCGATCCGGAAGTCCCCGGACTGATGGACGGAATCATAGCCGCCATTCCCAACGCCCTCCCCAAGTACGGTTTGTCCTCTGATCTACTTGTGGCGCACGCGCTGGCTCAGTTCAGCGAGGAGTGCGGTGCAGGAACCGAACTTGTCGAGAATCTTCGCTATTCAGCACAGGGACTGATGAAAACCTGGCCGACGCGTTTTGACGCCGCGAAGGCGGCAGCGTTCGCAGGTGACCAGCAGCGAATCGCCAACGAAGTCTACAACGGCCGCATGGGGAATCGTATTGGCAGCAATGATGGATTTACCTATCGTGGCCGCGGCGGCAGCCAGGTGACAGGTCGCGAAGCTTATGAAAAGCTAGGACAGCGGGTTGGGCTTGACCTCATCGGAAATCCAGATCTGGTCAACGACCCACGGCATTTCCTCGAATGTGCGACTGCGGATTTCGTCATGTGCGGCTGCCTGCCATTTGCCGCGAACGACGATGTCAACGGTGTCACGTTTCACCTGAATGGCGGGTTTATCGGCCTTTCCGACCGCATGGCGTGGCTAGGCAAATGGAAGACCTCACTGAATGTCAGGGGAGGGGCCGAGCACGGAACTCTCTGGGTGCAGCAATCGATGAACAAGCTCGGTGCCGAGCCTCCGCTGGACACCGATGGAACTTTCGGACCGCTGACCGCAGCGGCAGTGAAAGCATTCCAACAGGGTCATGGCCTGGACGTCGACGGTAAGATTGGTCCACAGACCATAGCAGCAATCGAACAGGAACTTGGCAAGGGCTGACGAAGTGATCAGTGATCGATGGCCAGTGATCAGGAGCGCGACGACACAGTCCGAATACTGATCACTGGTCACCGATCACTGCCAAGCAGCGGCGAGGTACGCATGTCGCCACCCTCCCCGGCGATGACCACGACGGGCGTAGTGGCGCTGCCGCTCTTCACATGATTGCCGAGGCCGCTGCAGAAATAGCTGTTGCACACGTCGGACCGCAGCGAGCGATCAAGTGTGCAGCCTTTCGATCCATGAAATACACACGAACCCTCGTAGCCGATCGCTGGCACACGCTCGACGTACAGCCGCATTACCGTGCGCGCATCGAGTTCCGGCTGCGCCTGCCGCACCCGCGCCATCACGCGTTCGTCGAGGTAGGCGTGTTCGCCACCACCCTTGCAGCAAAAGCCTCGGCACAGCGCGCACGCCACACGCGCCACCTTGCCGTTCAGGCCGTCCGGTTCCGGCCGCAGCGGCGATGCCGACCCCACGGGATCCTTCATCGTGCGCATGGCGCGCAGCGATGCGACCAGGTGCTTGCGCAAGCGGCGTACACGCTCGGACGATGTCGGCACCAGCGCCTTCCGGTTCAGCGGCACCATCACCGTTTCCTGGTCCTCGGCCTCGGCCTCATCGCGGGCCGCGACCGGGATATACTTTGGCGACATGTGCGGTTCCGCTCCCTGTCCCAGGGTGGCATCCTGCCCCGTCACGAGCAAGGACAACGCTGTGCCGATTCCGATCATCCTCGACTGCGATCCCGGCACGGACGATGCGTTCGCGCTACTGCTGGCGCTCGCTTCGCCGGAGATCGAACTGCTCGCGGTCACCGTCGCTGGCGGCAATGTCGGGCTGGAGTGCACGCTGCCCAATGCCCTGGCACTCACCGCGCTCGCCGGCTCGAACGTGCCGGTGTTCGCCGGAGCCGACCGTCCCCTGCTCGGCAGCTTCGTCAACGAGACGCGCGTGCACGGCATCGATGGCCTCGGTGGCATTGCACTTCCGCCAGGCGGCGAACCGGCGCCGGGCCTTGCGGCCGATGCGATCCGCGGCATCCTGCGCGACGCCCCTCAACCGGTGACGCTGGTCGGCATCGCGCCGGCCACCAACCTCGCGCTGGCCCTGATGACCGAACCGGCACTGGCTGCGAACGTGGAGCGGATCGTTCTGATGACCGGCGCCTGGGGCGAGGGCAATGCGACGCCGGCCGCCGAATTCAACGCCTTCAACGACCCCGAGGCGCTCGCCGTTCTATTCGCCTGCGGCCGGCCCGTGGTGCTGGCCACGCTGGAACTCACCGCGCAGGCGCTGTGCACGCCCGCGCGCATCGCGCGCTGGCGGAGTGCGGGCACCGGACGCTGCCTGACAGCTCTGTGCGACATCGAGGCCACCGTGCCGCTCGGGCCTCGTCTCGGCGGTATCGGCGCGGCGCTGCATGATCCTTGCACGATCGCATGGCTGATCCGGCCCGGCCTGTTCACCACGCGGGACTGCGCCGCCATTGTCGATCTCGGCCCCGGTCCGAGCCGTGGCCGCACCGTCATCAATCGCTGGGGGCGCACGGGGGCGCCGCGCAACGTCACCGTGCTCAAGACACTGGAAGCGGACGGCTTCTTCGCATTGCTGACCGAGCGCCTGTCCCGCCTTTGTTGACAGCACCCCTGCGTGGCACTGTCTGCGTTCGCTGTATGACGGAGCTGATGATGGACCCGAACGCGCTGCACTTCGACGCCGATGCGATGCTGGACGGGCTCCGCGCATGGGTGGAGTGCGAAAGCCCCACCTGGGACGCCGCCGCGGTGAATCGCATGATGGACATCGCGTCGCGCGAACTGGTGATCGCCGGCGCGCGCATCGAACGCGTCGCCGGGCGCATGGGGTTCGGCGACTGCGTGCGCGCCACGTTCCCGCATGCCACACCGAACGTGCCGGGCATTCTTGTGATGGGCCATCTCGATACGGTGCATCCGATCGGCACGCTGGGAAAACTGCCGTTCCGCTGCGAGGGCGGTCGCGCCTGGGGACCTGGCATCCAGGACATGAAGGGCGGCAACTACATGGCGCTGGAGGCAATCCGCCAACTGGCGCGTGCCGGCCACCAGACCAGACTGCCGATTACCTACCTGCTGACCAGCGACGAGGAGGTGGGCAGCCCGTCCACACGCGACCTGATCGAGGCGGAGGCGTCGCGCCATCGCTACGTGCTGGTGCCGGAACCGGCGCGCGCGGACGGCGGCGTGGTAACGGGTCGGTATGCCATCGCCCGCTTCAACCTGGAAGCGACCGGCCGCCCCAGCCACGCCGGATCGCGTCCCGGCGAGGGCCGCTCGGCGATCCGGGAAATGGCGCGCAAGCTGATCGAGATCGAGGACATGACCACCGAGGACTGTACCTTCTCGGTCGGAGTGATCCATGGCGGGCAGTGGGTGAACTGCGTATCCACCACCTGCACCGGCGAGGCGCTGTCGATGGCGAAGCGCCAGGAGGATCTGGATCGCGGCGTGGCACGCATGCTGGCGTTGTCCGCCTCATCGAACGACGTGCGGTTCAAGGTGACGCGTGGCGTCACCCGACCGGTGTGGGAACCGAACGGCAAGGTGATGGCGCTGTACGATACGGCACGCGGCGTTGCCCGCGGACTCGGCTACGATATCAGTTCGCAGAGTTCCGGCGGCGGCTCGGACGGCAACTTCACCGGCGCGATGGGCATCGCCACCTTGGACGGCCTCGGCGTGCAGGGCGCCGGTGCGCACACGCTGGATGAACACATCGTTGTCGATAGCCTCGTCTATCGCGGCAGGCTGATGGCGGGCCTGCTCGCCGCGCTCGACTGAGCGTGGCAGTCAGCGACCGCGGACTGCTGCGCTGGTCCTGGCAGGTCGTCCGGGGTCGGCCACGACTGTTCATCGGCATGCTGTGCGGCCTGGCGGTTGCGCCGCTGCTGCCGGACGGCATCAAAGGCGCGACCCGCGCCATCATCGCCTGGGACATCGGCGTGGTCGCCTTCCTGGTGCTGTCGGCCTTCCTGTTCACCACCGAACGGCTGGACCGCATGGCAGCCGATGCGGCTGACCAGGAGGAAGGCGAATGGACCATTTTCTGGCTCACCGTCGCGACGGTCGCATTCAGCTTCGCGGCAATCATCAGCGAATTCGCCGACACCAAGGACATGCCGCCGGCCCAGCGGGGTCTGCATGTCAGCCTTGTGGCGGTGACACTGTTCGTCTCCTGGCTGATGACGCACGTCACCTTTGCTTTCCGCTATGCGCACGAATATTACGAGGCCGATCCGGATGGCGCGGGGATCTCCGGCGGCCTGGAGTTCCCAGGTGAGAAGCGACCGGATTATCTGGATTTCATGTACTTCTCCCTGGTCCTGGGGATGACGTTCCAGGTATCGGATGTGCAGATCACGGCGCGCAAATTCCGCCGCCTGGCGGCTGTGCACGGATTGCTAAGTTTCCTGTTCAACACGATCATCCTGGCACTGACCGTGAACATTGCCGCCGGGCTGCTGTGACCGGAGGGGTCATGCACATGCTGCAGGATCGCGAGCGCAATTTCCTCATGGCACGGAGGGTCGGACACTTCGCAACCGCGGATGCGCGTGGCAATCCGCATGTCGTGCCGGTCTGCTTCGCGCTGTCGGACGACACGCTCTACATAACGATCGACGAAAAGCCAAAGCGTGCGTCCGGCCGCCTGCTCAAGCGGCTGCGCAACATGATGGACAACCCATCAACCGCGTTCGTCGCCGATCGCTACGACGAGGACTGGACGCGGCTTGGTTGGGTGATGCTGCGCGGGCGAGCCGAAATCCTGGCTGACGGTCCGGAGCATGACAGCGCGCAGGCTTTTTTGCGGAACCGCTATCCTCAGTATCGCACCATGCAGCTTGCCGAGCTTCCGGTGATCGCACTTCGCATCGAGCGCACGACCAGCTGGGGCAATCTCGCGGTTTGCTCGTCGTTGTGACCGCCTTCACCACACGACTTGCTTCCTTCTGTCTGGAAACCGGCGCATAGTCTAACCAAATGGGTTAGACAGGGAGCGCGTCCGCGTTGGCGGCGACGAAGGAGCTTTGACGTGTGGTCGCTGATCAACGGCGCAGCCGATCTCGCCGCGCAATACCCCGCACTTGCGATCCTGATCGCGTTCCTCGCTTCAACCATCGAGGCGGTTGCGGTGCTCGGCATCCTGATCCCCGGCACACCGATCCTGATGGCGGTTGCCGCGGCGGGTGCAATGGCCGGGCTGTCGATGACGCCGATCCTGGTCGTCGCGATCATCGGCGCGGTTATCGGCGACTTCGTCTCCTATTGGCTGGGCCATCGGTTCCGCTTCCGCCTGCGCGCCATATGGCCGTTCGCGACGCGGCCTTCGCTGATCGGCCATGCCGAGACATTCTTTCACCGCTACGGCACAGCGAGTGTGGCGGTCTGCCGTTTCCTGCCGGTGCTACGCTCAACAGTCCCGCTGGTCGCCGGCATGGCGGGCATGGCGCGTTCGCGGTTCCTGCTCGCCAATGTCGCCTCGGCGTTCGTCTGGGCGCCGGTGCACGTCCTGCCGGCGCAGTTCGCCGGGCTTTCGCTGGCTGATCTGGAAGCCGGCGACTGGCAGAATGCCGCGCTCTGGGCCGCCGCGATGATCCTGTGCGCATCAGCGGGTTGGCTGGTGCATCGTCGCGTGATGGCGCGCGCACGCTGATCGATCAGCCGAGCACGAACTTCAGCAGCGACAATCCGGCGATCAGCCACACCGCTCCGGCGGTTGCGCCGATGCGGCCCGCCGCCGCCTTCACCACGACGTAAACGATGAAGCCGAGGCCGATGCCCGCCGCGATCGAGAAGGTGAATGGAATGCCGATCGCGACGACCACCGCTGGCACGTATTCGGTGGCGTCGTCCCAATCGATGTCGCGCAACGCACGCGTCATCAGGCAGGCGACGAACACCAGCGCCGGCGCTGTGGCGAATGCCGGGATTGCGGTCGCGATCGGCGCGAAGAACAGCGTGAGCAGGAAGAGCACGGCCACGGTCACCGCGGTAAGGCCGGTGCGGCCGCCCGCCTGAATGCCGGCCGCACTCTCGATGTAGCTGGTGGTCGTGCTGGTCCCGAGCAGCGCGCCGATGATCGCGCCGCCGCTGTCTGCCAGAAGCGCCTCGCGCAGCCGCGCAATCGTGCCGTCGGGACGGATCAACCCGGCGCGCTGTGTGGTGGCGATCAGCGTGCCCGCGTTGTCCAGCACGTCCACCAGGAAGAAGGTCAGCACGACGGTCGTGACGCCGAGCGACAGCGCGCCGGCGATGTCGAGCTTTAGGAAGGTCGGCTCGAGCGACGGCGGTGTCGAGATCAGAGCGTGCACTTCGGTCAGGCCGAGCGGCAGCCCGAACGCGGCAGTGAGCAGGATGCCGATCAGGATCGCGCCCGGCATGCCACGCGCGGTCAATCCGGCAATGATCAGGAAACCCAGGCAGGCGAACAGCGTACCCGGCGTGGCGAGATGGCCCAGCGTCACCAGCGTATCGGGATTGCCGGTGACCAGGCCCATCTCATGCAGCCCGATCAAACCAAGGAACAACCCGATGCCGGCGCCGATACCGAGCTTCAGTGACATCGGAATGGCGTTCACCAGCCATTCGCGGATGCGCAGCAGGCTGATGATGAGGAACAGCAGGCCGGAGAGAAAAACGGCGCCGAGCGCGACCTGCCACGGCACTCCCATGCCCTTCACCACGGTGAAGGTGAAGTAGGCGTTGAGCCCCATTCCGGGCGCGAGGGCGAGCGGCAGGTTGGCGAGCAGTCCCATCGCGGCGGAACCGATGGCCGCTGCGATGCAGGTGGCAACGAACGCGGCGCCGTGGTCGATCCCCGCGGCTGCGAGGATCGATGGATTGACCACGACGATGTAGGCCATCGTCAGATAGGTGGTGGCGCCGGCAAGGATCTCGGTGCGGACCGACGTTCCATGTTCGCGCAGATCGAACATGCGCTACCCACCAAGCGCGCCTTGTGTGTTCACATACAGTGCGTAGAGGCCATGGCTCGCGGCCATGAACAGTCGGTTGCGCCAGCGCCCGCCAAAGCAGAGATTGGCGGAACGCTCGGGAAGCGCGATGTGTCCGATCGGCTCGGCGGACGGATTGAAGATGCGCACACCGTCAAGTCCTTTCTCGCCCATGCCCCAGCCGCACCACAGATTGCCGTCGATATCGACTCGGAAGCCATCCGGCGTGCCCGTGCCGGCGTCGATGAACATTCTGCTGGCGCCGAGCGTGCTGCCATTGACGTCAAACACGCGGAGTTTGCGTGACGGTGTGGCGCGCGATTCAACGACATACAGTTTTGATTCGTCGGGCGAGAAAGCCAGGCCGTTGGGGCCCTGCACGTCATCGGCCGCAACGGTGACAACGCCGGTCTGGCCATCGACACGATAGACGTTGGCCGGCAGCTCAGGCTCGTTCTTCTCGCCCTCGTAGTAGCCGAGCAGACCGAACGGCGGGTCGGTGAACCAGATCGAGCCGTCCGACTTCACCACCACATCGTTCGGCGAGTTCAGCCGCTTGCCCTGGTAGCTGTCGGCCAGAACTGTAAGCGCGCCGTCATATTCGGTGCGGACCACGCGACGGCCGCGATGCTCGCAGGTGACCAGCCGTCCCTGGCGATCGCGCGTGTTGCCGTTGGCGTTGTTGGAGGATTTTCGGAACACGCTGACAGCGCCAGTCTCTTCCTCCCATTTGAGAATGCGGTCGTTCGGAATGTCGCTCCACAGAACGTAGCGGCCGTCGCCGAAATACACCGGCCCTTCCGACCAGCGGCAGCCAGTGGCGAGGCGCTCGACCGACGCAAGCGGCAGCCGATATCGATTGAAGCTGGCGTCCAACACCTCTACCGCCGGGTCGGGATAGCGCTCGCTCGGTTCCCACATGGCTTGGTTTCCCCCTTGTTGTACGGATGATGCTGGCGGCGTTCGGTCACCGCAAGCCGGCGCGATGCAGATGCGGTGCCAAGCGGAAGGTCAGAGCGAGCAGCAGCATGCGGTAGTCGCTGAACAGCGACCAGAACGGATGGCCGAATGTCTCCGGGCGGTTGCCTTCGATGGCGTAGTGCGCTGTCCAGGCGCATCCGTAGCCGATCGCCGGCGCAGCGATCAGCCAGCGCCAGTCCAATGTCTCGATCGCCACCAGCAGCGCTACGAGTGCGAGCAGGCTGCCAGTGTAATGCAGCGCGCGCGTCCGCTTCTGTCCGTGAGCGCGGATGTAGCGTTGCCAAAATTGGTCGTAGGTCACTAAAGCGCCCTCACATCCTCCCGCCATCCACGACCCACAATTGCGCCGTGCACATCCGGCTGTCGTCCGATGCCAGCCACAACACCAGCCGAGTCACGTCGGCCGGCGCCAGCTTGTCCTTGAGGCACTGGCTGCGGATCAGATTCTCCTCTGCCTCGGGCGTCAGCCACAGCTCGATCTGCCGCTTCGTCATGATCCAGCCGGGGATGACGGTGTTCACACGTACTTTGGCCGGTCCCAGATCGCGTGCCATACCTCGGGTCAGTCCCTCAACGCCCGCCTTGGCGGTCGTGTAGGCCGGCATGCCGCCCTGCGCGGTGTGCCAACTCACCGACCCAAAATTGATGATAGAGCCACCGCCCGCCGAACGCATCATCGGCGCCACCGCCTGAATGGCGAAGAACTGATGCCGCAGATTTGTCGCCAGCCGTTCGTCCCAGTACTCGACCGTCACATCCTCAAATCTGTGCCTCTGGTCGTTCGCCGCATTGTTCACCAGCACGGTAATCGGTCCCAGGCGCTTCCCTACCTCGGCGATGGCGGCCTGCAACACACCGACGTCCTTCAAATCGCAGTGCTGGTAGAACGGCGCTGCGTGCCCGGCTGCTTCCAACCTGCCGGTCAGTTCGTGCGCCGCATCGTTCGCGATATCGACAAACGCCACCTTCGCGCCCTGCGCCGCGAATTGCGTCACGTGCTCGGCGCCGATGCCGCTGGCGCCGCCGGTGATGAACACCACCCGATCGCGCAGGCTGGGGTAGACTGCAAATTGTCCGCTCATCCTGTGCGTTCCTTCAGTTTCCGCACCACCTCGTCGACGATCGCATCCGGCGGCGGCTCGATCGAGACCACGATCGGACGTTCGTCCTGGGTGGGCTCTTCCAGTGTTGCGAACTGGCTGTCCAGCAGCGCCGGCGGCATGAAATGATTCTTGCGTGCCGCCATCCGCCTGCCAATCAAATCCTTTGAACCATTCAAATACACCAGCACCACGTCGGGCCGGTCACCGATCAGTATGTCGCGGTAGGCGCGCTTCAATGCCGAGCTTGCAACCACCGCCGATTCGCCGCGGGCGCGTATCGCGTCGATCTCGTGCGCGATCGCCCGCAGCCACGGCCAGCGGTCCGTGTCGGTGAGCGGTGTGCCGGACTTCATCTTCGCTACATTCGCCGGCGGGTGGAGTTTGTCGCCCTCCACCAACCGCCATCCATTGCGCCGCGCCACACCATCCGCGACCGTCGTCTTGCCGCTGCCGGAGACGCCCATCACCACCGCGACGGTCATGGTTTGGACTCCGCGACGTCGGGTGGCAAGAAAAAGAAGGGTTCAACACGGAGTTCACGGAGGGCCACGGAGGGCCACGGAGAAGGAAGGTGAAAGACGTTTGCGCTTCGCGCGAAGCGCCCGACTTGCTTTCTCCGTGGTCCTCCGTGGTCCTCAATCGTCCTCCGTGTTAAAATCCTTTTTTTCTGACTGTCCGACGACAGCCGTCTGGGCAGCGTCATCCGTGCCACCAGCGCCCGCCGAGCACGATACCTCGGCATGCAAGCTTCTGCTCTGCGATCAGCTTCTCGCCAAGCACGTCCTCGAATACGAACCGCCCCTGCTCCAACGTCAGTATGGTCGCGTCGCCCAACAGCCCCGGACGCAACGTGCCGCGATCCTTCAAACGTACAGCCTCCGCCGGATTCACAGTGGTGGCGCGGATCACCTCCGCCAGGGGCACGCCCAGCGCAAGGAACTTGGACATCGTCGTCAGCAGGTCATAGGCCGGACCATGGATTGAAACGACGTGAATGTCAGAAGAAATGACATCCGGCAGGAACCCCTGCTTCAGCATCGCCATCGCAGTCTCATAGCCGAACGAGCCCTTGCCGTGGCCGATGTCGAAGATCACGCCGCGTTCGCGCGCCGCCAGCACATCGTCCCGCACTGCGCCGCCTGGCGCCACCGCCGTGTTGGGGAACGGACGGAAGCAATGCGTCAGGATGTCGCCCTTGCGCAGACGCGGCATCACATCGGAACGGTATGGCGGCGGCGCATCGAGATGCGTCATCAGCGGCAGCCCGGCATGTTCCGCCACCTCCATCGCCATCTCCATCGGCGCGATCCCCGACGCACCGGATGCATTGGCGCCGACGCGCACCTTGATGCCCACCACCAGATCGGCATCGGCCTTCGCAACATCCAGACACACGCGCGGATTGAGCAAGGCGAGGTCACGGCATTCGCCGACATTGATCTCCTTGGAAAGTGCAAAAATCCCGGCGAAGGAAATGTTGAGGAAGGGCAGGATGCGGACCTCGGACCGCTCGATGATGTGCCGGCGAAAGCCTTTGAGATTTCCCGGCCCGGCCGACCCTGCATCGATCACCGTGGTGAGCCCGCTCGACTTCGCATACGCATCGGGATCGACACCGAGCGACGTCCCGCCCCAATAAACATGGGTGTGCAGGTCGATCAGCCCCGGCACCACGATCATGCCGGAGACATCGCGAGCCTGGCTGCCGCCGACGAGGTCGGGACCGACCTCCGCCACCTTCCCGTTGACGAACGCCACATCCAGTCTGGCATCCACGCCCTGCGCCGGATCGATGACCCGACCGCCCTTCAGTACGAGATCGAACATGTGCGCCCCCTCTCGCCAACCCTGCCACAGCAGGTAGGATGGCAAAAGACCGCCAAGGAATGGGACCTGATGCCGGACGACATGCTGAGCAATTCTCGCATCACCGCGGCGTTCCGCGAGAAGACGCCGGGTTCGGGGGCGCTGGCGAAGGAGGCGGGCAGTCTCTTCCCGAGCGGCATCACGCATGACTCGCGATATCTCGAGCCGTACGGCGTTTACATAGATCGCGCCGAGGGGCCGCACAAATGGGACGTCGACGGCAACCGGTACGTCGACTTCTTTGGCGGTCACGGCGCGCTGATCCTCGGCCATCGGCATCCCGCGGTAACACAGGCGGTGAGCGAGGCGTTCGACGCCGGCACGCATTTCGGCGCCAGCCATCCGCGCGAGGTGCTGTGGGCGCGCGCGATCCAGCGGCTGGTGCCATCGGCCGAGCGCGTGCGCTTCACGTCGTCCGGCACCGAGGCGACGCTGATGGCAGTTCGGCTCGCCCGCGCGTTCACCGGGCGAGCGACGCTGCTGCGCTTCCAGGGGCATTTCCACGGCTGGCACGACCACATGGCCAGCGGTTACACCAGCCACTTCGACGGCTCGCCGACCCCGGGCGTTCTGCAAGGCGTGGCAGACAAAGCCGTGCTGTTGCCGTCCAACGACATTGCTGCTGTGCGCGACGTACTCGCGAGCAACAGCGACATCTCGGCGGTAATTCTGGAACCGACCGGATCGTCGTTCGGCCAGCAGCCGATCGGTGCGGAATTCGTGCAGGAACTGCGCCGGCTGACGGAGCAGCACGGCGTGCTGCTGATCCTCGACGAGGTGGTGACCGGCTTCCGTGTGTCGTCGGGCGGTGCGCAGATGGCGTTCGGCGTGCAGCCCGATCTTTCCAGCTTTGCCAAGATCGTCGCCGGCGGCCTGCCGGGTGCTGCGGTGGCGGGGCGCAAGGACATCCTCGATCAGCTGGATTTCGCCGTGTCGCAGCGCACGGGACGCGAGAAGATCCAACACCCGGGCACGTTCAATGCAAATCCCGTGTCGGCTGCGGCCGGCACCGCGGCGCTGACGGTGATCGCCGAGACCGACGCGTGCGAGCGTGCGTCCCGCACGGCGGCGTCGCTGCGCACGGCGTTGAACGAAGTGCTGGAGGACGAAGGTGTAGGGTGGGCGGTCTATGGCACCTATTCGGGCTTCCACACCTACCTCGGTCCACACACGGGTAAAATTCGGCCAAGCACGTTTGATCCGGCGACACTGACCCTTGAAGACCTGAAGGCGCAGTCGAAGGATTTGGTGAACAAGATGCGGCTCGCGCTGCTGGTGAACGGCGTGGACGTGAACAGCCGGATCGGCGGTTTCCTGTCGGCGACACACACCGAAGGCGATGTCGCCCATACTGCGGACGCGTTCCGCCTGGCAGTCCGCATGCTGCGGCAGGAAGGCGAATTGCCGAACTAGTGCCTCTGCACAGTGATTTGGAAAGGTTGAATGTACTGCGTCGAGTCGGCTACCCCATACTCCTCGTGCATGTTGATGCAATGGCGATCCTGTGAGCCTTGTATCGTGCGATGATCGGCCATTCGTCGGGGTTCACCGAAGCGCGAGAATGGGCTTGCTCTTAGCCGACATCTTCCCATCTACCGGCAATGAGCAAACGAAGACGCAACAGGCCAGCATCGTTGGCCGGGATGATGACGGAATTGGCATTTTCCTCGTGGGAGACTGTTGGCCGCCGAACCTTGATGATGGCTCGCGGCACGTGCTCGCCAGCCGAGTATTCACGAATGGTGCTGGAGAAGATGTCGGCCGCAACACGCTCAGCGTCCGTGCTCGCACGATCAAGGCAGGCTCCTGACTGGTCTGCCCTGATTGCTCCTTGGCACCTTCGGGCCACCTCGAATGCGCGCCGGCTACGGCGGAAGTGACGCGCAACCATCTCTCCAATCACGGGGCCGCGAGAGATAGCCAAGTCACGCCCGGCCATGACGAATAAGAGACTGTGACTCGCGTTTCAGCGATGGTGGCTGCTACGCCGCTTCGGCCAACTGCCGCGGGCGGTAGATCGCGGTGTGGGTGACGCGCGCCAACGGTGTGCGTTCATTCGCCAGCACCAGCGCGTCAACCTCGACGAACTTGTGGCCCTTGCGCTCGTAGTTCTGCGTGACGCGGGCGCGCGCGCTCAGCGTGTCGCCGATGTGTGCGATGCCGAGGTTCTGCACCACGCTGCCGACATGCATCCAGGCCGGCAGCACCACGTTGTGCGACAGCACCCAGTTGCAGCAGCGCAGGATGGTGCCGGGATGCACGATCCCTTCCGCCGCATACAGCGGATCGGTCTCGCGCGTGTCCTTCAGGTCCTGCGCATGAAAGTCCGCCGTGGCGACCAGCGGATTCATGCCAAGCCAGGAACCGACCGCGAGCGAACGCTCATCGGCGGGTGGCCGAGCGTCATGCGCCGGCGGTGTCGCTGACTGGAAGTCGGCCGACGACGGCACGATGACTGCTGACGGCAGAGTCGCCGATCCGTTCGCGCAAAGCTCGCCGTGGCTGCGCACGGTCAGCGCGAGGCCGTTGGCTGTCTCATCGGCGGTGATCTCAGCGATGTCGCCTTCATAGACCGGCTTGCCGAATTTGCAGTCGCCGGTGCCGCGCTCCAGCCACGCGCGGCCCCAGTGCGCCAGCGGCAGGTGAGTCATGTAGGCATAAACATGCACCCCGCCCACCAATCCACCGGTAAAGCCAAACCGTCGCGCGGTGGCATCGTCGTGGATCTTGTTCTCCGACGCCTTCGCGGTGTTGTACGCGGACACGTGGTAAGGTGCTGGAGCGGGCATGAGTGTATTCCTCTAAGCGTTATGGTCGTGCTTGTCCGGCCATCGCCACGCGCGGCAGTGCCGCGACGGATGGCCGGGTCAAGCCCGGCCATGACGGTTTTGGCGTGCAGCCGGATCAGGCCAGCGCCCAGATGCCGACCTCGTGTCCCGGCGCGAAGTTGCGGTTGGTCATGTCCGGGTTGCGGTTGACATACGTCCGATTGAACATCGGGTGACGCATGCTGCGCGTCTCGTGCTCGATGCGGAACAGCGGCTTGTTCGTGTCCACATCAACGATGTCGAGGAACCGATACTGGTGCTGGTCGCTTTCCTCCGCGATCAGCCCACGTTCCAGCAACTTCTTGTGCGGGCTGGAGAAGTCGGCGAGCGTGATCTGGATGTGGTGCCCGTCATATTCCGGCTGCGGCTTGTCAGTCTCGCGATAGGTCACCTTACTGTCGCCGGACGTGCTCACCCACGCATAGGAACCGCGCTCGTCCTTTGACACGCCGGCGATGCCGCCAACGATCTCGCGATAGAAGCGCACGATCGCGGAGAGGTCGGTGCCCGCCGGAATGTCGAATTCGACATAGGGCATGCCGACGCGCAGGTTGCCGAACCTCGCCGGATCCGGTGCATGGACGCGGATGCAGTTGCCCCACGGACAGGTTGTCTCGACGACATCGCCCGCCTCGCGGAAGCTGAACTTGGTACCTTCCAGGTATTTCTGTGCATTATCGAGCCGCTTCAGCAGCGCTTCCAGATCGGGCATCACCAACGCGGTGGTGCCGCGAACCACCTGAGCGTTGCCGCGTGACGGCAGATGGAACTGGCCGCGGCCGACGTTTACCCACATGTTGTCGAGGCCGGCCATCAGGTAGGGATCGCGAGTCAGGCCGAGGCCCATCAGGTAGTAGGCGATCGCCTTGCTCTGATCGGGCACAGTGACGTTGACGTGCCCCAGTTCGACGATGTTGCCGAGGTCCTCGGCAGTCCGATCGAATTGCGGCTTTGCGGCCATCGTGTCGTTCATTCTCAGGGGTCCCCTATGCCGTTTTCCATCCGTTGGCGCATGATAATGCGTGCCGGCGCCTCCGGTCCATGGGGCGCCCGGAGTAGGGGAGCGAGCGATGGCGGCAGAGACAGGCCTGGCGATGAGCTGGGAGGAATGGGCGTGTCACGATGGCGTGGCACTCGCCGAACGGGTGCGGAGGCGGCAGGTGAGCACCGCGCAGGTCGCCGCGCAGGCAGCCGCTGCCGTCGCCCGGCTCAACCCGAAGCTCGAGGCGGTGATCGAGGTGTTCGATGACGTGCGGCACAATCCGGACGCGGATGGCCCGGACAAATCGGGCAGGCTGTATGGCGTGCCGATCTTCCTGAAGGATCTCGGTTCCGGACTGAAGGGCCGCATGCAGGATTCCGGATCGGCCTTCACCAAGGGCACGCGCATCCCCGCCACCGATCCGACGGTGGAGAACTTCCTGCGCGCTGGCTTGGTGCCGCTGGGCCGCTCCACCACGCCCGAGTTCGGCATGACCTTCGACACCACCACCGACTACCGCGGCGAGGTCAAGGTGACCCGCAGCCCGTGGAACCTGTCGCGCACGCCTGGCGGCTCATCTGGCGGCTCGGCCGCGGCAGTCGCGGCGGGCGTGGTGCCGCTGTCGATGGCGTCCGATGGCGGCGGATCTATCCGCATTCCAGCGTCGTTCTGCGGGCTGGTCGGCTTGAAGGCATCACGCGGCCGCGTGCCACAGCCACTGGCCCGCAATGAATACGTCGCGCGCGTCAGCATCGAAGGCGTCGTCTCGCGCAGCGTGCGTGACACGGCTGCGGTCTTTGACTACCTGACCCACGTGCCCAACGGCGGCTCGTTCATCAAAATGGGAGCGCCTGCCGGCTCCTATCTCGATGCGGTCGCGCGCGAACCGGGCAAGCTGAGGATCGGCCTGTCCACCGCGCGCTGGGGCCGCGGCACCGATACCGACCCGCAGGTGGCGGCGCGCGCGCACGACGTGGCGCGGCTGCTGGAATCGCTCGGCCATGCCGTCGAGGAACTCAACGACGACGCGATCTGCGACTGGCCGACGATGTGGCAGACCTACATGACCGGCTGGATCAGCAGCCGCCTGCTCTTCACCATGATGGCGGCGGACCGGGGCATCGACACCAACGATCTGCCAAACCGGCTGACGCCGATGAGCTGGCGCCATTACGAAGCGGCACAGTCCTATGGCGCACTGGATCTCCTGCGCATGATGAATGGCAACAACACCGTCACGCGCCAGTTCGGCGCGCTGATGGAGCGCTACGACATGCTGCTGACACCGACCTTGGCGATCCGCGTGCCTGAGGCCAACGGCCCCTATTCGCTGTTGCGCGACGAGGCGCTGGAGCCTTGGGTTAACCGGCTCGCCGATGCGTGCCGCTACACGATGCCGGCCAATGAGACCGGGCTGCCGGGCATCAATATCCCAGCAGGTTTCGACAGCGACGGGCTACCCATCGGCGTGCAACTTTACGGCAATTTCGCGCGCGAGGCCTTGCTGCTGCAGCTCGCCGCGCAGATCGAACGCGCGCGGCCGGAGTGGTTTGGCTCCGTACCGCCGGTGCATGTGACGAAGGGCGATTGATCCCACAGCGATGGCTGACGAAAGAGGACGACCCGCCCGATTGAAACTGTCATGGCCGGGATTGACCCGGCCATCTCCGCGTACACAGCGCAGGAGGGGCGACGCGTCTGGAGGCATCTCCGCGCTCCTCTCGTCCCCCACCTTCCTGCGCCTGTGGGCGATCGGCGGCTGCGTCAACACGATGCGCTGGTTCGAGGTGCTGTCCGCCGCGCTCTTCACGCTCGACGCGACCGGATCGGGTCTCGCCGTCGCGGTTGTCTCGGCGGCGCGCACGTTGCCCATGTTGCTGCTCGGCGCCTTCGCCGGCGTGATGTCGGAGGCAGTGGACCGCAAGCGCGTCCTGCTGATCGGCCAGATCGTGTCGGGGCTGGCATCGGCCGCGGTCGCCGTGCTTGCCGCGTTGGGCGCTGCACACCCCTGGCACGTCGGTGTCGCCGCACTCGTTTCCGGCACCGTCTGGTCCACCGAGATGTCCACCCGCAGGCGCATGGTCGGCGAGTGCGTCGAGGGCACGCTCGTCCCGCGCGCGCTGGCGCTCGACACGGTCACCAATTCCATCACCAGGCTGATCGGCCCGATGACCGCCGGCGCGGCCTACCAGACGATGGGACTTGCCGGCGCCTACACCGTATCTGCATGCGTCTATGTCGTTGCGGTGTTCCTGGTCGCCGGGCTCGCATATCAACAGACCAGCCGCAGGATCGTGCTCGCCAATGTGCCGCACGATCTTGCCGAAGCCTTCGTATTTGCCCGCGGCCATTTGATCATCGGCGGCGTGCTTGCCGTGACCATCGCGATGAACCTGCTGGGCTTCTGCTACGCGGCCCTGCTCGCGCCGATCGGACGGCAGGTGTTCATGGTCTCGCCGACATTGACCGGCATGCTCGCGGGCGCCGAGTCATTCGGTGCGCTGCTCGGCGGGCTGTGGCTGACCGGCCGCGACTCGCGCTTGAGCGGGCGGACGCTCATGGTCGGCGGCTCGCTGCTGTTTCTGGTGTGCGTGACGCTGATGCCGTTCGCGCCGACATTCGCTCTGGCCTGTGCGCTGCTGGTGACCGGCGGGATCGGCTCGGCGGCGTTCGCCAACATGCAGACCTCGCTGATCGTGCTGCACGCGCCGCCGCATATCCGTTCGCGGCTGATGGGCCTGCTGACGGTCTGCATCGGCATGGGACCGCTCGGAATACTGCTGATCGGCTTTCTGGCCGACCGCTTCGGACCATTGCTGGCGGTGGACATCATGGCACTCACCGGGCTTGTCGCGGTCAGCACGATCGGTTTGGTATGGCGCAGGAATGATCTGCGGCAGGCAATGCTTACGAACGCCGATGGGCAGCCGAGACTCGCCGCCAAGGACTGATTTCCGCGCCGCCTTGGAACAAATCGCGCCCTGTGCCAACCTGCCCGCCAAGATCGGCAAGCCATCAATGCCAACCTGCGGAAGGACAACGGCCATGGCAGACGTCAGCGTAGATCTGAAGTTTCTCTCGGGTATCCGTGTCGTCGATTTCACCCAGTTCGAGGCGGGGCCTTCCTGCACCGAAGCGCTGGCCTGGCTCGGTGCAGAGGTGGTGAAGATCGAGAACCCGAAGACCGGCGATCCGGGCCGGCGGCTGCGGGCGGGGCATCCCGACGACGACCCCTATTACTTCCACATGTTCAACGCCAACAAGAAGTCGATCACCGTCGATCTGAAATCCCCGCGCGGACTGGATTTGGTGAAGGACATGCTGCGCAAGGCGGATGTGTGCGTCGAGAACATGGCGCCGGGCACGATCGAGCGGCTCGGTCTCGGCTACGACGTGGTGCGCGAGCTGAACCCGGGGATCATCTACGCGCAGGTGAAGGGCTTCGGCACCGGCAGCCCATATGAGAAGAACCTTGCGTTTGACATGATCGCGCAGGCCACCGGCGGCACCATCAGCGTGACCGGCGAGAAGGGCAGGCGGCCGGTGAAGCCCGGACTGTCGCTCGGCGACACGGGAACCGGCATGACGATGGCGATCACCATCCTCGGCGCACTGTTCCGTCGTGCCGCGACCGGCGAGGGCCACCGGCTGCAAGTGGCGATGCAGGACGCGATGCTGCACTACATGCGCACCAACTTCTCCACCCAGGCGCGCAGCGGCAAGGCGGTGGAACGCGACGGCACGAAGTCGGGCGGCGGCAGCAACTCGCCTTCGGGGCTGTATCCGTGCGCGCCGGGCGGTGCGAACGACTACGTCTGGATCATGACCAGCCGGGCCAATCCCGAGCACTGGTCGCGGCTGTGCAAGGTGATGGGGCGCGAGGAGCTGATCAACGATCCGCGTTATGCGACACCGGCCGACCGGGTGAAGCACGATGCCGACCTGGACGCGATCATCACCGAATGGACGCGGACCCGCACCAAGCACGAGGCTATGGCGCAGGTCGGCGGCGCCGGCATCCCGGCGGGTGCGGTGCTCGACACGATGGAGCTTCAGAACGAGCCAACCTTCGAGCAGCGCGGCATCATGCAGGTGATGCAGCATCCGAAGCACAAGCCGTTCAAGATGCCGGCCTGGCCAGTTCGCATTGACGGCAAGCCGCCACAGGTGAAGGCATCGCCGATGCTTGGGCAGCACACCGACGACGTGCTGACTAGCTGGCTCGGGCTCAGCAAGGCGGAGGTAAAGGCGCTGCACGGCGAGGGCGTCGTCTGACGACGAACGGCGCGGCCCGACATGCCGGGCCAGCCCCTCCTGGGCCGTCATATAACAATTACGTAATTATTTCTTTGACGGCGGCCGGGTGCATGGACTAAAACGGGCGTGAGTTCGAAGGGCACTCCTTGTCTTAAGCGGCTGTCCTCCAGATCGGTCAGTTCGCGAGTGCCCTCGATTCCCATAGAGGAACACGCGCGCCATGTTGCGGCTGCACAAGAGCATACAATCTATCGCTCCGGTTACGGAATATAGACACAGGCGGCGGGCCCGGGGGCGCCGGGCGCTGCTGGCATCCTTCACCGCAATGTCGTTTCTCGCGCAGAATGCCGCGTGGGCCGTCTGCGCGGACGGCAGCATCATGCCCGCCAACGGCTACTTCATCGGCCAGGCGCCGGTGCAGGTCGCGGACAACTGGGCCCCTGGCGTGTTCTCCGGCACTGTCGGATCGATATTCGTCCCGGACAACTCGCAGTTCGAGCACAACGATCCTGCTCTGCCCTTGACCGCCGGCGGACACAACTGGGTGTTCGATCAACGTGCATCGCTCTGCAAAATGACCGACACCGGGCCGGCCGGCGGCATCGCCACAGGATGGAAGATCCCGCCGAGCAACCTCTCAGAATGCGTCGTTCTGCCCATCATCACGGGCGGCAAGGTCACCGGTGCCGGCGATATTCCTGGCCAAGGCCAGGCCATCACGCCGACCTGCGATTTGAACCTGTTGGCGGACCACACAAACAATACCTACTTCAACCAGCTTGGATGCGCGATATCGCACGCGGTTGCCACCACGCCTGCCAGCGCGACTACGTTCGTCTTCGTGGCCGGCGTCAGGAGCGGACTGTTCTCGATCCCGCTGACCAACGCCAACGCCGACATAGGCGGTGCAGCAGGCAAGGTCGCCCTGGAGCGGAATTACTATTCCGGCATTCCGGATGGGCAAAAGCTGAGCACTGCCGCCGTCAGTCCCGACGGAATGTTCGCGATCGCCACCTCCAACAAGCGGGCGCAGCAGGTCTACGCGTGTCTCAAGCCGCTGGGAGATCCCGGGGATCCAGCACTGGGGGCCGGCGACGCGAAGTTCAATACCTTCGACGTTGCATTGGGCGCAGCAGTGAAGTGCATGAGCGTCGGCAACAATGGGCTGCAGACAGATCTGACCACCACGTTTGGTCCTGACGGCCAGCCATACTTCGGCGGACAGCGTTTCATGGACACGTTCGGCGCCCCGGCCGGCGGGACGTTTCCAAACACGTGGCCACAGTGCATCACGGGGGGCAAAGCCTCGGGCATGGCGGCGGTGATCGCCGCGTTCGAGGCCAACAGCGCCGGCGGTTGCGGCACTGCTGTCATGAACACTGCATTCTCGTCGGCCGTGGCCAACGCGCCAGCCGCTCTCATCAGCCACGGCAGCTACATGTATCTCGCCCGATACCCGGCCGTGGGCCAGGGACAGATTATTCAAATCAAGGTGGGCAAGGATCCGTCCCATGGGTACACGACGTACAGGGGGCGCAATTACTTGAACGGTGTCTCGCTGCCTACGGGAATCGGGGTCGCCGACGACCTGAAGTCGCTGTTTGTCATGGCCGACCCGTCCCTGCTCGGACTTTACGGTCGGGAAGTTATAACGAAGGTGCCGCTTTGCGAAGATATGTAGTGCATTCGGGTCGAAGGACCTGCGGCGACAATTCGGAGAGGCCGGCACTTGTGTCGGCCTTTTTCGTTGGGGATGGCCGCAGCTGGCTGACCGCTACGCCGACTTGGTGTTGCCGAACAGGCCGCCGAGCCGTGCCAGCGTCGCAAGGTGCGAATTGGCATCGCCGAACAGCATGTCTATCATCGTCATGCGTCCGGCAGGCAGCCGCTACACCTTGACGAACGGGCAGCCGCCTTCGGCAAGGGGACGGAACGACTGCTCCGCCGGGATCGTCTCGATGACATACTGGTAGTCCCACGGCTTCTTGCTGTCCTCGGGCTTCTTCGCATCGAACAGATAGGTCGTGTGGATCTTCCGCCCGTCCAACCGCACCAGTCCCTTGCCCAGCACGTCGTCGTCGGTCGGCAGCTGCTTCATCACGTCAACCGTCACCCGGCCCGACGCCTTCGCCTTGTCCGGCCCGCCCACCGCCTC
>DATMND010000473.1:0-32998 GCA_035569235.1 Acetobacteraceae bacterium
GCGTCACCGCCAACACGATGGAGCCGCGCGCCGCATGGGCCGATGTCGGACCGGACGGCAGGATGGTGATCCAGGCCGCGCACCAGTCGCCGTACAATCTGCGCAACGGCATGGCGAACGGCAATTTCAACATCAAGCCGATCGATATCCGCGTGCTCACCATCGATGTGGGCGGCTCGTTCGGCATGAAGTCTGGCGTGCAGCCCGAATACGCGCTGGTGGCGTGGGCGGCGCGCAGGCTGGGTCGGAAGGTGCGTTGGATCTCCGATCGCACCGAGGGCTTCCTCAGTGACGAGCAGGCGCGCGAAATGCGCATCACGGTGGAGCTGGCGCTCGATGCCGATCACAAATTCACCGCGCTGAAGCTGCGCTGGGACGCCAATCTCGGCGCCTACGTGACCGGCCGTTCCGGCTG
This sequence comes from Acetobacteraceae bacterium, assembly GCA_035569235.1. Lineage (GTDB taxonomy): Bacteria > Pseudomonadota > Alphaproteobacteria > Acetobacterales > Acetobacteraceae > JAMXLO01. Next base: position 416 of record DATMND010000473.1, read on the forward strand.
GCCGGTCGGCAATATCGGCGGCACCGCCGGCGTCTATCATATCCCGGCGATGTACGCCGAGGCGTTCGGCATCCTCACCAATACCGTGCCGACCGCCGCCTATCGCGGCGCCGGGAGGCCGGAGGCGACCTACACCATCGAGCGCATCATCGATGTCGCCGCGCGCGAGCTCGGCATCAGCCCGTACGAGCTGCGCCGGATCAACCTGATCCCGCCCGAGGCGATGCCGTACAAGACCGCGCTCACCTTCACCTATGATTGCGGCGAGTTCGAAGGCAACATGAAGACGGCGGCCGAGCTGGCGGAACTCGACGGCTTCGCGGCGCGGCGTGCGGATGCGGAGGCGCGCGGCAAGTTGCGCGGCATCGGGCTGTGCAATTGCATCGAGGTCGCCGGCGGGCCGTTCCTGCGGCCGGCGAAAGACCAATCGACTTTGCGGCTGGCAGAGGACGGCACACTGGTCCTGCGATCGGGCTCGATGTCGGTGGGGCAGGGGCTGGAGACGGCGTTCTGTCAAATCGTCGCGGAACGTTTCGGCGTGCCGCTCGACCATGTGCGCTATGAGGCCGGCGACACCGACATGCTGTCCGGCGGCAAGGGCAACGGCGGCTCGGGCGCGCTGTGCATCGGCGGTTCCGCGGTGAGTGCTGCGGTGGACAAGGTGATCGACACGGCAAAACGCATCGCCGCGGAATTGCTGGAGGCGGCCGATGTCGACGTGACGTTCGAGGCGGGGAAATTCACCATTGCCGGGACCGACCGCTCGATCGACCTCGCCGCGGTGGCGCGCGCCGCGCATGATCCCGCGCATATCGCGCCGGGCGAGGAGGGCGGCCTGGTCGAGAGCGGCGAATTCCAGGCGACCATGGTGACCTTCCCGAACGGCACGCATATCTGCGAGGTGGAGATCGACCCCGACACCGGCATGACCGAGGTGGTGCGCTACAGTGCGGTCGAGGAACTCGGACACGTGCTCAACCCGATGCTCGTGGCGGGGCAGACGCATGGCGGCGTGGCACAGGGCGTCGGCCAGGCGATGGGCGAGCAGATCGTGCACGATCCGCATTCCGGCCAGATGCTGACTGCGTCTTTCATGGATTACCAGATGCCACGTGCGGCCGATCTGCCGGATATTCAAATGACGACGCGCGAGGTGCCGACCAAGGTCAATCCGCTCGGCGCCAAGGGAGTAGGCGAGGCCGGTACCGTCGGCGCCATGGCGGCGGCAATGAACGCGGTGAACGACGCGCTGGCGCCGCTCGGCATCCGCCACTTCGACATGCCTGCGACACCGTGTCGGGTGTGGTCCGCGATCGCGGCGGTGCGTGGCACGCCGGCATGAGCGATATGCTGTTCCATATGATCGCCAGTGCGCCGACGCCGGTTGCGCCGTTTTCCCACGCGGCGGAGGTTGACGGCTGGGTGTTCCTGACCGGACAGGTGCCGACGCAGCCCGACGACGATGCTGCGCCGTTGCCGGCAGGGATCGAGGCACAGACTCGGCGTGTGATGGACAATCTGATCATCGTGTTGGGTGGTCTGGGGCTCGGGTTGCAACACGTTGTCAGTGTGCGCGTATTCCTGACGCGGTTCGAGCGGGATTATGCGCCGATGAACGCGGTGTATCGTGGCTATTTCCCGCCTGGTCGTCTGCCGGCACGCACCTGCGTCGGCGTCACCGGACTGGCATGCGGTGCATTGGTGGAGATCGACTTGATCGCGCGGCGGTTTTGAAGGTCTGCCTTTCGTCATCAGCTCCCTTTCGTCTCACCACGCCTTTTTGTCATCCCCGCGAAAGCGGGGACCCAGTTACCAAGCCTGGGTCCCCGCTTTCGCGGGGATGACGATCAGGAAGGCGGGGATGACGAAAAAGGGCCGGAATGACAAAAGTACGGGACACCAGCTGCACTCGTCGCCCGCTCAGGATGCGCCACTTGGCAACGGTGGCAACGTAATATGCAGCAGCGCGTTTCGCAGCGGCGCGCTGGAGAGCGCGATGAACCCCGTCACCGGCGTGTCCAATTCCAACGCCAGAAAAATCGACGACGCCAGCGACACGGTCGCCAGCATTGTCACAGTGAACACCAAAAGGTTCCGGGGCGAACTGAGACCGGCGATCACGAAGATCACCCCGAGCCAGAACACCAGGATTGCGACGAAGGGCCATGACAGCGACGGTTCCGCGTTCACGATCAGGTTCCAGCGCTGGTCCAGCAGTGCCACCATGCGAGTCCGGAGACTGGCTGCGATCGAGCTCTGAAATGCATTGTCGGGCGTCAGGTGGCGGATCGCCATATCGATTTGATTCAGCAAGGTGCCAAGCTCGGCGCTTTCAAGTTCGTTGTCGCCGACGCGGCTCAGATGACGCGGATAGTCTCCTTGCGGCGCTGCCTCGTCCGGCCACGTGTCCGCGATCGCCGCCTTCGTATATAGGATCAATTCAGCGCGAAGAGGATCGGCCGTCGGTCCATATTCGCGCAGCCGCTGATCGAGTTCCGTGATCTGGATGCTGAGTCCGCGCAGACTGGCCTCGCAGGCGCTGAACCGTGCCTGAGAGGACGAGATCAGCAGACCCAGGACCAGTGCGGCGAAAGTCACCAGCAGGGTAATCACCACGCGGATGGATTCGACCGACTCCCGGCTGCGGTGGACGTCGCGCAGGAAGCGCTGCACTGTCAGTCCGCCCCAGAACGATCCAACCATCAGAAGCAGCGACAGGATCGCGACGCTCAGTTCGTACACGCGTGATCCTCCTGCTCGGGCCGCTTCATGTCTGGCAATGCGCGATCGCGATCACATGTGAACTGCACGCCCTAATCGGTTTGACCGAGCGCCCCGTACATCTCCGCGAGGTGCGGGCTCATGGGAAGGTTGAGCGTTTCCCCGTTGGGCAGCCGATCGAGGAACCATCTCTTGTATAGTCGGTTCAGCGTCCCCTCGCTCGCCATGCGTCCGAAGCTGTGGCGGACAAGTTCCGCAAAGGCTGGGTCGTCCTTACGAAGCGTGATCGCGTACGGTTCGTAGGACAGGTAGTCGCCCACGATGCCAAAGTGCTGGCCATCCGGGCGCGTGGCGATGAAACCGTATAGCAGGATGTCGTCGGAGGCGAACGCGTCGACCGTGCCCGCGGCGAGCATACCGTAGGCGGCATCCAAACCATGGGCTTCCATCACCGCGATTGGGGGCGACACGCTGCCAGCCAAACTCCGCATTACCTCGGCGTTGGTGGTTCCTGCGCCGACCACGACCGTGCGGCCAGCCAGGTCGCGATAGGATTGCACCTTGACGCCCCCGATACCTGCCAGCGGTACCATCAGTTTGGTCCCTGCCAGGAAGAATACCGGCGAGAACGCGACCGTCCGCGCGCGCTCGGCGTTGGCCGTCGTCGATCCACACTCCAGATCGAGTGCGCCTGAAATAATCTTCGGCAAACGCGCGTCCGCGGTGACCGGGACGTAGACGATACGGACTCCCGTCTGCCACGCCGGTGCATCGGGTTCCAGCAGGTCGCGGCTCAGCGTGCGCGCGACGTCCTCGGCGATGCCGTGGCACAGGTCCAGCGAGAAACCCACGGGCTGCCCCGCCTTGTTGAGGAAGGAAAACGGCAGTGCGCTGTCCCGATAGCCGATCAGGATCGTGCCGCGATCCTTGATGGTCTTCAGCGTGCCGGTGAGGAGTTCGCCCTCCTCCGCGCGGACACCGCCACAAGCCAGGGCCGCCGAAAAGACCAGAGCTGCGGCCGCGCGCCTCATGCGGGCTCCACTTCCATCTCCTCGATCATCTCCTGCGTGTCGAGATCGCTGATAAGCTGGCCCTCCCATTTGGCAACCACCGCCGTCGCCAGCGAATTGCCGATGACGTTGGTGGCCGAGCGGCCCATATCGAGGAACGTGTCGATGCCGAGGATCAGCAGCAGGCCTTCCTCGGGCAGACTGAACTGACTGAGCGTTGCCGCGATCACCACCAACGAGGCGCGTGGCACGCCGGCAACGCCCTTGCTGGTCAGCATCAACGTCAACAGCATGGCGATCTGGGTTCCGGTGCTCAGCGGAATATCGTAAGCCTGCGCGATGAACACGCTGGCGAATGTGCAGTACATCATCGTGCCGTCGAGATTGAACGAATAGCCGAGCGGCAGGACGAAGCTGGATATGTTCCGCGAGATCGGAAATTTCGCGAGTTGCTCGAGCATCTTTGGATAGGCAGCCTCCGAGCTGGCGGTGGAGAAGGCGAGCAGGAACGGCTCCCGCACCAGCAGTATCAGGCGTTTGACGCTGGGGCCCAAGAAGATGAAGCCCACGATGATCAGCACGATCCAAAGGCAGAGAAGGCCGAAGTAGAATTGCCCCATGAACTTGGCGTAGTTGACGAGAATCCCCATGCCGTTCGTTGCGATTGTCGCCGCCATGGCGCAGAACACCGCGAGCGGCGCCAGTTTCATCACGTAGCCTGTGACGCGCAGGATGATGTGGGACAGGCCCTCGATGCCCTCGAGTACCAGACGCGCACGCTCGCCCATGGCGGCGCAGGCGACGCCAAAGAATATCGAGAAGACGACGATCTGCAGGATCTCGTTCTCCACCATCGGGCGGATCGCCGAATCCGGGAAGACATGCTTGACGAAGCCGTCCAGCGTCATGGCGTGCGCGTCGATGCCTGAACTCACGCCGCTGGCAACCTTGTGGACACCGACGCCGGGCTCGAACAGGTTGACCAGGATGAGCCCGAGCGTCAGGGACACCAGCGAGGCGCTGACGAACCACAGCATGGCCTTGCCGCCGACGCGGCCGACCGCGCCGGCGTCGGACATGTGGCCGATTCCAACGACCAGGGTCGAGAAGACAAGCGGCGCGATTATCATCTTGATCAGGCGCAGGAAGATCATGCTGCCGATCGAGATGTAGCCCGCGAAGAGCTTCTGCGTGGCCGGGTCGGCAAACTCGTCGTGGATCACGCCGCCGGCGGCGATCCCCAGCACCATCGCGACCAGGATATAGGTCGTCATGTGGCTTGACTTCATCGGCGCTACCCTCCCCGCTGGGTCGGTGTTGCCGATATGTTGCAATGTTTGCGCGCGGCGTTGCAATGGCTGTGGAACTAATGCTCCAAATGGCGCGACGATCGCACCTCCATCGTCATGGCCGGGCTCGTCCCGGCCACCCACGTCTATTCCTTGTGCCAGCAGTGAAGACGTGGACGGCCAGGGAGTGATCCCCGGTTCAAGTCCGGGGACGGCCATAACTGTGGAGCACGAACCGCGTTCGCAAATGATTCGGTTGTTTCCCGGCCGGCCCTACCGGATAAGCCGCTCCGTCACCGGGCCGAACAGGCAGGTTGCGCGTCAGAGAAGGCCGCCACGCCGAGGAATCGTCAGGCGGCGCGGCCGCCGCTGAAGGCGTTGAAGGTGATCATGGTGTAGGTGTCCTTCACGCCCGGCAGTGTCTGGACCTTCTCGGTGACGAACAGGCCGATGTCCTGGTCCGGCTCCAGATAGAACTTGCCCAGCAGATCGTACTGCCCGGATGTGGAGTACAGCTCCGACATCTGATCGATGGTATCGGCCGCCTCGCGGGCGACCCTGTACGCCTGACCCATCTCGCACTTGATCTGCACGAATATCGCCCGCATGCGGCCTCCTGGCTCAAGCGGCCGCGATCGAGGCGGCCGTCATCCGGGAGTCTATAGCAGTACTGGAAAGTGATGACCCCCACCTGTGCTGGTGTTGGTGCAGATGCCCGGGAGATCCCCGGATCGAGTCCGGGGACGGGCAAGACGCCAAAGGGGTGAATAAATGCCTAGGCTGCGATGCCAATGCTGTCGGCCATCACGGCCAGGCGATGGCTGGCACTGCCGAGGCGTTGGAGCATCACTGGAAGCTGCGGTTGTGCCGGCAAGGGACCGTCCTGCAGGAAGTCCGACCAGTCAGACCACTCCTGCTCCGACAGCAGCAGAACGCGCCGCTGATCGTCTTCGCTCAGCTGCATCTGCTCGCCAAGCTGGCTGAACACCTGGAACTGGCTTCTGGTGAGATTGTCGGTTGCGAACCAGGTCATGCTCTGTAGCATCGGGGGACCTTTCTCTCTCTCGTGACGGCAGCGAATATGCAAAGGCTCGGTTGAAGCGGGGGCGGAAATTGGCAGAGGGTTTGTTCGATTTGTGGCAACCCAACACCGTTCGGTTACCGTTGGCCAGTGCGGGATAATGCTGATCGGGTTTTTACGTACCCCTGCGCCGTTGCCGACCGGCGATTGCAGACGTGACCGGCGATTGCAGACGTGACGGAATCCGCCGGACCTGCCTATCTTGTGCGCAAGGGCCCCTTCGGGGGGTATAATTGGAGGCATGGATGGAACTGGCTCAGGCGCGCAAGGCTCGCATTGTCCCTCGCACGGGGGGGCGCGCACTGGCGGACGCGCTCGTTGCTCAAGGCATCGATCATGTCTTCGCCGTACCGGGCGAAAGCTATCTCGATGTGCTCGATGGCCTGTATGAGGTGCGGCAGAAGCTGAAGCTTGTCACCTGCCGATTCGAAGCCGGCGCGGTGAACATGGCCGAGGCCTACGGCAAGTTGAAGGGCCGTCCTGCCGCGGCGATGGTGACGCGCGGACCTGGTGCCTGTCACGGCGCGATCGGCGTGCATATCGCGATGCAGGACAGCACGCCGCTGCTGCTGTTCGTGGGCCAGATCCCGCTCGCGGATTCCGGCCGCGATGCATTCCAGGAAGTTGACTATCGCCAGATGTTTGGCCCACTCGCCAAATGGGTGACGCAGATCGATCAGGCCAAGCGCATTCCGGAAGTCGTCGCGCATGCGGTCGATGTCGCGGTGTCGGGGCGTCCGGGTCCGGTGGTCATCGCTCTGTCGGAAGAGATGCAGAAGGACACGATCGAGGTGCCCGATCTGCCGCGTTCAACGGTCGTGCCGGCGTATCCCGATCCTGCCGCGCTGACGCAGTTGCGCTCGATGCTGTTCCGGGCGCGCAAGCCACTGGCGGTGCTCGGCGGTTCCTCCTGGACGGATGCGGGACGTACCGCGATCCGCGACTTCCTGCTCGGCAACGACCTGCCCGTGACAGTCGGTTTCAGGAGACAGGCGCTGTATGACGGCACGGCGGACAATTTCGTTGGTGATCTCGGCGTCGGCTCCGATCCGGGACTGATCGCCAAGGTCAAGGAGGCGGACCTGATCCTGGCGATCGGCTCGCGCCTCGGCGACGCGGTGACGCAGGGCTACACGCTGCTCGACATGGCGGGCAGCGTGCCGATCATCCAGGTGCATCCGGAGGCCAGCGAGATCGGCCGCGTGTTCCGCCCCGCGCTTGGCATCGTGTCCGATCTCAACGCATTCGCCAATGCCGTGGCTGCACTGGAGCCGGTGCAGACCAACTGGATGGACTGGATGGAAGAACTGCGTTCGCTGCGGGAGGCGCAGCGCGCGGTGCCGAATTACGAGGGCCGGCTCAATCTCGGCACGGCGATGCAGGAGCTGGAAACGCTGTTGACGCCGGATGCGGTGATCACCACGGACGCGGGGAACTTCGCCGGCTGGGCCACGCGCTTCATCAACTTCCGCGACGGCCAGCGCTACATCGGCCCGACCAACGGCGCGATGGGCTACAGCGTTCCGGCCGCTGTCGGGGCGAAGATCGTGTTCCCCGATCGCATGGTGGTCAGCATGGTCGGCGACGGCGGCTTCCTGATGACCGGGCAGGAGATCGCCACGGCGTTCCATCATGGCGTTGCGCCGATCGTGCTAGTGTTCAACAACCAGATGTACGGCACGATCCGCATGCATCAGGAGCGTGCCTATCCCGGCCGTGTGTCCGGCACGGCGTTGACCAATCCCGACTTCGCCAAGTTCATCGAAGCATTTGGCGGCCATGGCGAGGTGGTGAGCGACACCGAGGAGTTCACTCCCGCGTTCCGTCGTGCGGTGGAGAGCGGCAGGCCGGCAGTGATCGAGCTGCGCATGAACCCGGAACAGATCACCACGCGTGCCACGATCGCGGAACTCCGTACCGGCAAGCGGGCGCAATCCGCGGCGAAGCCGAAGCGGGCGACGGCGTCGCGGCATCCGAAGCCGGCGCGCAGTACGGGAAAGAAGCGCGCGTAGAAGAATCGGCTGCGCCCACCATCACGGGAAAGGCTGTCACCTCGATGAGCTACGGGTTCAGTCATCGGTTTCAAATCGATGCAGCCGGCAAACGGATTCCGCCGTCGCCGACCTCGGGGATGGAGGCGGCGGTGCGCTATTATCGTGCGGGAGACTATGCAGAGGTCGAACGCTGCTGCCTTGAGTTGATCGCCCACGATGCGCGGCATTTCGATGCGCTGCATCTGCTGGGTGTCGTTTGCCTCGATCAATCGCGGTTCGCGGATTCGGCCGGTTACCTGACTCGTGCGGACAGCGAGCGGCCGGACGATCCGCGGATACAATACAATCTGGGTTCCGCGCTGCTGGGATTGAAACAGTATGAGCAGGCCGAGCCGCATCTGCGACGAGCGGTGGCGTTGCGGCCGCGCGATCCCGGGGCGCTCAACAACCTCGGCAATGTGCTATCCGACATGGGACGCCATGAGGAAGCGATTCAATGTTTTCGGCGGGTGCTGGATATTCAGTCCAACCATGCACCGGCGCACTACAACATGGGCCAGTCGTTGGCTGCACTTGATCGGCTGGAGGAGGCGGTTGTCAGCTTTCAGTCAGCTCTGGAACATGGCGCCGGCGCGGATGCGAGCCGGCTGGCCGATGTCTATGCCAGCCTGGGCGAGGCGCTGGTCGGTCTGGGACGCTACGACGATGCGCTCGCGGCATGCCGCGCGATGCACGCCTTCAAGCCCGAGGTGGCGGAGTGGAACGAAAGCCTGGCTCTGCTGCTGCTCGGCCGCTACGCCGAGGGGTGGCTGAAATACGAGGGCCGCTGGTTCGTCCCCGACCATGACCGGCCGCGCGCGGATGCTCGCCTCCCGGATCTGGCCGAGGTTGCCGGCAAGAGCATCCTGCTGACCTGCGAGCAGGGGCACGGCGACATATTCCAGTTCGCCCGCTATGCGCCTTTGTTGGGCCGTCTTGGAGCACGTGTGTTTCTTCAGGTTTACGTCGAGCAGAAAGAGCTGATGCAGACGTTGGAAGACGTCGAGATGGTCATCGCGAGGGAAGAACCAGAGCCGCCGACCGACATCGTCACACCGCTGCTGAGCATGCCTTTGGTGTTCGACACCGAGCTCGACAGCGTTCCGGCCGATGTGCCGTATCTACGTGCGCCCGCGGCCAGGCTGGAAGTCTGGCAGCAGCGACTGGGACCGCGCACGCGGCCGCGTATCGGTTTGGCGTGGTGGGGATCGCAGCATATTGCGAAGCGATCGTTGTCGATCGAAACGCTGCTGCCCGTGCTCTCGCTGCCAAGCATCGAAATCCACGGGCTTCAAACGGAATTCCCTTCACCGCAGCGTGACTGGCTGGCGACGCATCCGCTGGTGATCGACCACAGCGATGAGCTGCGCGACTATGCGGATACCGCGGCGCTGATCTCGCTGTTGGACCTTGTCATCACCATCGACACGTCTGTGGCGCATCTGGCCGGAGCGCTGGGCAAACCAGTGTGGATCATGCTGCCGTACAGCGCCGACTGGCGCTGGCTGCTGGATTGCGACGACAGCCCCTGGTATCCGACCGCGCGCCTGTTCCGTCAGCACCGACGCGGCAACTGGGATGGCGTTGTCGCCGATGTGGCGAACGAACTCGTCGCGTGGTTGGCCGATAGTTAGCTCAGCCTGTTCGCACGAACTTGTCCACGCTGCGGTCCACCGTCAATCCGGCGTAGATGTCGCCGCGCGAGTCCACACCTGCGCCGTGGACATGCCGGCTCTCCATGCGGGCGAGTACTTTTCCATCTGCATCGCGTACGCAGACATACGCCGGATTGCCGCCGTCTTCCTGCTCGGCGATGACGAACGTGCCGTCCTTGGCGCGCGTGATGTCGTTCGGGCCGCCCATGCCGGTCCATTGGCCGAGGAAGGCGCCGTCGGGGGAGAAGATCTGGATGCGCTTGTTTGACCGGTCGGCGACGTAGAGCTTGCCGTCAGGGTCGAACGCGATGCTGTGCGGCAGGTGAAATTCTCCCGGTGCCTTGCCCGGTGCGCCCCATGACGTGACGAGCTGGCCGTCGCGCGTGAAGCGGTGCACGCGCGCGTTGCGGTAGCCGTCGGTCACGTAGATGTCGCCGTTGGGGTGGGCAATCATCTCGGTAGGGTGATTGAACGGCCCCGCGGCGCGTTCGGCGAGCCAGGGGGAGCCGGTGCAGCCGGTGTCGGAATGCACGCCGCGCTGGCCGAGTTCCAGCAATGGCTGGCCGTCCAGCGTGAACGACTTCGCGACCGAGTCGGAGCGATCGGTGGTATAGACGACGTCATCGACAATCTTCAACCCGTGCGGGTCGGTGACTTCGCCGGCGCCCCAGGCGCCGAGGTATTTTCCCTCGCGGTCGAAGACCACCACCGGAGGGTCTTTGCGCTGGAAGACGTAAACCCGGTCCTGAGAATCGGTCGCCACCCGGCTGACCAAGCCGAACTTTTCCCCGTTCGGCAATTTGAGGAAATCGCGGATCAGTTCGTAGGTGCGGTTGCCTGCGCCAACCTGTGTCATTGCTGCCTTCCTCCCGGAAAAATGCGCTTGGCGTCATCACATCAGCAGTGCGAATTTTTAGGCTAAGCTGAAAAGTGGATGCATTCAATTGGCCCCAACAGCGGCCGTCCGCGCATCCATGCCCGGTCGCCGGCGCACCTCAGGGCCGCGTTCCTCGGCACCATAGCCGGACAACCTGTGACCGCCTATGCTTGGCCATCCAATCGCAGGTATGGGGGACGACATGAAGTTCGGCGGTGCAATGTTCTTCACCGAGTATTCCATGACGGCGTCGGAGCTGGCAGTCGCGCTGGAAGAGCGAGGCTATGACAGCGTCTGGGCGCCCGAGCATTCGCATATTCCGCTCTCGCGCAAAACGCCGTTCCCGGGCGGCGGCGAACTGCCCAAGCAATATGCCGACGCGATGGACCCGTTCGTGGTCCTGACCGCCGCGGGATGTGCCACCAAAACGATCAAGCTCGGCACGGGCGTGCTGCTCGTGCAGCAGCGCGATACGATCCAGACCGCGAAGCTTGTGGCCTCGATCGATCAGGTCAGCCAGGGCCGCTTCTTGTTTGGTATCGGCGGCGGCTGGAATCAGGACGAAATGGAGAACCACGGAACTGTGTACGCCACGCGGTTCAAGCGGTTGCGCGAGAGTATCGAGGCGATGAAGGAGATCTGGACAAAGCCGAAGGCCGAGTATCACGGCGAGTTCGTCAATTTCGATCCGATGATGGCGTGGCCGAAGCCGGTGCAGAAACCTCATCCGCCCATCCATGTCGGTGGAGCATTCCCACACGGCGCACGGCGTGCGATCCGCTACGGTGACGGCTGGATCCCGACGGCCCGCGGCGATCTCATCGCCCAGCTTCCCGAGTTTCAGAAGATGGCGCGCGATGCGGGACGCGATCCGGCATCGCTCGAGGTAACGTCGTTTGGCCTGGCCGAGGACCTCGACCGTCTGAAGCGACTGAGGGATCTCGGCGTCACCCGCGTAGTACCGATGTTCCCGCCGGAGAAATCGGACAAGGTTCTGCCGATCATCGACCGTTGGACCAGACTGATGCGGCAGGTGGACGGCTGACCGGAGGGCTCATCAAAAACGGTGGCGGCATGGATCGCGCTGGTTACTTTGGCAGCGCGATTCCCGACAGCCGGTGGCACGCCTCGAGAAGCTGATCCTGCGCATCCTCACGGTGCGAGATCGGGTTCGGCTTGCGAGGCTGCATATGATAGAAGTATTGCCCGGTCACCTGCGCGGCCGGGTCATCGCCGACCGCGAGCCAAACCTGTGTTCTGTGCGCCGCATCGAGATCATCCGGAGCGCCAGGCCCTCCCATCCTGGTTGCCACCCATCCTGGTTCGAGGGCATTGGCAAGCACGTTCGGCCAACGACGCGCCACGGCGAAGGCGATCAGAACGTCGTGCAGTTTGCTCTCGGCATACGCCTCTGCTCCCCGCCAGGGTCGCTTTGTCCAGGTCAGGTCAGCGATTTTCAAGGTCGCGCCGCGATGCATGCCCGAACTCAGGTAGACAAGGCGTGCCGGCCGCTCGATCAAGGCCGTCAGGACGTAGGGTGCCAACGAGTTGGTGGCAAACAACTGCGGCAGACCGTCCTCCGTGTCGTTGCGTCGGGATTCCCGATAGCCAATACCGGCATTGTGGATCACCGCATCGAACTTGCCGAGGCGATTGACCTGCTCGGCGACGGCGCGCATTTCCCGGATATTGGATAGATCGCCAACGACCGCGGCCTCCGCACCGGGAACCGACGCAAGCGTGGCGTCAGCGCGCGCCTGGTCGCGCCCGTGGACCACAACCTGATGGCCCGTCTCGACCAGCAGTTGTGCGGCCATCAAGCCCAGTCCAGTCGAGGACCCGGTAATGAAGACACGCGACATTTCATATCCTCCGAAGTCAAGCCATTCGGATCAATGGACGGCTTTGGTGGCGGCGAGTGCCCCCTCGTTGTGGCCAGGAAGCGTTATGGTCAGCATCAGTGTGCTCAGGCTCTTGCCATGCGGGTCGATCGCCAGCGAGCGCGTGACACCGCCTCCCAGTGCGTTTTCGATGACAAAGTTCAATGCCCGCAGTTGCGGCAGTTCATAGCGTCGTACGGGGCCCGTCGTGAGATGGCAAAAGTGCGCCAGGACACGTTCCGGCGTGAGTTCCCGACGCAATACCTGCCAGGCCTCATCGCTGTAGGCGACAACTGAGATGTTCGATGTGTTGCCCTTGTCGCCGGCACGGGCATGCGCCAGGTCATAGACGCGCACGCTCATACCGCGCGCTCCATGATGACTTCCGGCTTCACCCATTCACGCGGGATCAGCACGGACTTCACCGCCAGGATCTGCCTCGCACCAAAATTCACGCCACCGCCGGCGCCGGCCGGCCCTTGCATGTGCAGGCTGCGTATCTCCGCACCCACCGCCTCGGCCGCCTTCCGGTCGGGCGTTCGGGCCGCGATGCGCAGCCGCACCTCATACGGTTCCGGGCACATGCTGTCGTCGTTGCCGTGCAACGAATTCATGCCTATCAAATCGATACGCATCTCCTCGTAGGTGAGACCGCGCCGGCGCAGGCGTTCCTGCACAACCTCGATCCCTAGCGTCGCTCGGCCCACGGCATTGACGCCGGCGAAGCCCATCTCGCCAGACCCCATATAACCATCGAAATACCCGACGACGACCTTATAGGTTGCCGTGCGCGGCTGTGCGCGTGCCCCGCTCAAGCCAATTCGATCTTTCTCGATCTGCCGAAATGATACGGACGATACATCCAGCACGCAGTCCGGTGTGATGTAAGCGCAGGGGTCATGCATTTCGTAGAGGAGTTGTTCGGTGCATGTCGCGATATCGAGCCGCCCGCCAGACCCGGGAGTCTTGGAAACTTCCACGCGGCCATCAGACCACACATCGGCCAGCGGATAGCCCAGGCCAGCCAGGTCATCGACCTCCTTCTTGCCAGGATCGGCAAAGCAGCCTCCGGTGAGTTGGCCAGAGCATTCCAGCAGGTGGCCCGCCAGCGTACCGTTGGCTATTTTAGGGTAGTCGTCGTACGACCAATCAAAAGCGTGCAGCATCGGTCCGAGGAACAGAGCCGGATCGGCGACGCGTCCGGTGATCACCAGATCGGCGCCAGTGCCAAACCCCTGCGCCACTACGTCCGCGCCGAGATAGGCATTGGCGGACGCCATGCGCGGCAACAGTGATTCCAGAGGGGCGCCGTCCTCCATCAATGGCAATTCGGGGTGGGCGCGCATGACATCGGTGACTTCGTCGCCTTGCACGACCGCACAGGTGTAATCCGGACAATCCCAATCGGAGGCATGTTTTCGAACGATGCGCGCCGCACCCATCGGATTTGCCGCCCCCATATTGGTGACAATCCTGATCCCGCGTCGCAGGGCCGGCGGCATGATCGCTTCCATGCGCTCGAGCAGCACTGGTGTGTAACCCTTGGCCGGGTCCTTGGCCCGATCGAGCGTCTCGCGGGCAATGGTGCGCTCAGCCAGGCATTCCATGGCGAGATAGTCGAGCGCGCCATGCTCGACGATCTCCACGCCGGGCGGAATGCGATCGTCGGCGAAGCCGGCGCCGCAGCCAATTCGGATCTTGTCACGTGCCATGGCTGTCCCCATTCGTGTCCATGATATTCATTCGTACGGCGCGCGGTCCATGGTCCCCAACAACCGAACTGTCCCACGCCACTGGCTGGCCGCCACATGATTGCATCGATCGGCACAGTCCGCGTTTCCCAATTTTCCGGACCCAGCCCGCGGGCGTCCAAAACATTTGCGGCTTTTGCAAAATTGATGCTAGCCTTGCCGCAGCATGTCGGTTTCGATCCATTGCCCGAGCTGTGGCTCCTTTGTTGCAGACCGAGCAGAACGCTGTTTGGTCTGTGGTGAGGTTGGCAGAATCTGTGGGGCCTGTGGGGTCTTAAGCCCATTGCGGGCGCGGTATTGTGCAGCCTGCGGATCCGCGCTCAGCTTAACTGGCCGAGCTACTGATCGGTCAGGCGAATACGGTGCTGTCGACCGTCGCCAGATAACGGTGCTGTTCGGCGACCTTGTCGACTCTGTTGCAATGTCGACGCGGGTCGATCCTGAAGTGCTGCGTCCGGTCATGTCCGAATATCACTGGCGGTGCGCGACCGTGATCGAGCGTCACGGAGGGTTTGTCGCCCACTACCTGGGCGACGGAATACTGGCATATTTCGGATACCCCAAAGCCGACGAGTCGGATGCGGACCGCGCGGTCCGGGCCGGCTTGGCGTTGGTACGCGAAGTCGGCCAACTTGCCCTTAATGGTGCGCCGTTGCGAGCGCGCGTAGGCATTGCCACCGGTCAGGTGGTCGTCGGAGATCTCATTGGGCGCGGTGCATCGCTGCAGCGCGGGGTTGTCGGCGTGACCCCGAACCTTGCGGCACGGCTGCAAGGCGTGGCCAGGCCAAACACTGTTGTCATAGGAGCCGCGACGCGCCGTCTGGTCGGCGGATCGTTCATCTACAGCGATCTCGGACAGGTCGCTCTTAGAGGGTTTGATGAATCGGTTCCAGCGTGGGAAGTCGTTGGCGAGAGCACTGTTGATAGCCGGTTTGAAGCCAGAGCCGGGGGCACTCTTACACCGCTCGTGGGTCGACACGAGCAACTCGCTGTCCTGCAATCCCGTTGGGAACAGGCGCGATCCGGAGACGGGCAGGTCGTTCTGATCAGTGGCGAGCCTGGCGTGGGCAAGTCCCGCATCATTACAGAGTTCGAGCAGCGGCTATCGGACGACCCTCACGCGCGCCTGCGTTGCTTTTGCTCTCCGCACCGTCAGGACACCGCGCTGCACCCATTTATCGCGCAAATCACCCGCGCGGCCGCGTTAACGCCGGAGGACGCGCCCAGGACGCACCTTCAGAAACTCGAGACCCTGTTTGCTCCCCTGACTGACAAATCAGACGAAGACGTGGCGGTCATAGCTGATCTGCTGTCCATCCCGACGCAAGGCTACTATGCGCCGTTGACGCTGCCGCCGCGGCGGCGGAAGGAACGGACACTCGACGTTCTGCTCACTTACCTGGGCGGACTGGCCTCCAGGGAGCCGGTCCTCGCCATCTGCGAGGACTTCCATTGGGCGGATCCGACCTCGCACGAACTGTTGGACCTTATCATTCCATTTGTTCGTGATCGTCGGGTTCTTATGCTCGTCACACATCGACCCGATCTTGAAGTGTCCGAACTTGTCCAGGACCAACACGTCACGCGCGTGTCGCTCGATCGTTTAAACAGAATCGAGGGTGCGACACTCACGACGAACGTTGCCGCCAAGGATCTGCCCCCGGAGATCCTCCAGCAGATCATCGACAAAAGCGACGGCATACCGCTGTTTGTTGAGGAGTTGACCAAGGCGGTACTAGAGTGTGGCGCTTTAATCGATGCGGGAGATCGCTATGTGCTCACGGGTATGTCGCCCTCTCTCGCCGTTCCTGCGACTCTACATGACTCGCTTGTGGCGCGATTGGATCGACTTGGCTCGACGCGGGAGATCGCGCATATCGGAGCCGCGATCGGCCGCACCTTTAGGCATGATCTTCTCGCGGCAGTCTCACAAGTCACAGAGGAGCACCTAGAAACGTCGCTTCTGCAGCTCATCCGCTCGGAGCTTATTTTCCGTAGGGGCATGGGCTCAAACACTACCTATTCGTTCAAGCACGCTCTTGTCCGTGATGCGGCCTATGCGTCGTTGCTGAAGGAAGCGAGGCGCGATTTACATGCGCGGATCGCCGTCGCTATCGAGACGGAGTTTCCGGTGCTTGCAGAGAAGGAGCCGGAGGAGCTTGGACGCCACTACACGGAGGCCGGCCTGCCGATCCAGGCAATCCCACATTGGCGGCATGCAGGATACAAGGCTGCGTCGCGCGCAGCTTATGTGGAAGCGGCGGACCACTTCCGGCGGGCGCTTGACCTACTGTCGCTGCTGCCATCGGATATGCAGCGCCACCAGATCGAACTCGATCTGCGCTGTCAGCTCGGTTTGAGCCTTCTGGCATCGCGTGGCTATGCCTTTCCCGAGGTGCAGATTTCGTACGATCGGGCGCGTCAACTCTGCCAGATTCTCGGCAATCCGACAGAGCTTTTCGGAGTGCTTCGTGGCCTGTGGTCGTATTATTACGTTCGGGATGATCTGGCCACCGCCCATACATTGAGCGAAGAGTGCGTCAGACTCGGCGCGGTCGCTAATTCACCCATGTACCTCATCGAGGGCTATACGCTGCAGGGCTACACACTTGTGGCGCGTGGGCAGTTCGCGGCGGGGAAGGCGAGCCTTGAGCAGGCATTGGCAATGTACGAGGCACACGACGGACACAAGTTCCAGTATGCGACTCCCGACGACCCCGGTGTTTCGTCTCTAGGGATGCTGGCACTGGTCGCTTGGGCGGTAGGCGACGTCGCCCGAAGCCAAGGCCTTTCCGCGCGGGCCGTACGCCTCGCACAGCAGCTTGATCACCCATTCAATCTCGCCACGGCATACACTTTCGCGGCTGCTTTCGAGTGCCACAGAGGCAGACCGTCAATCGCAATGCAGCACGCGACCGAGTCCATAAAAATTGCACGTGAGCACGGGTTCGACCTGTGGATCGCCTCGGCGAGTCTGCATCTCGCGCTCGCGAAAGCCGCATTGGGCGAGGCTGCGGAGGCAATCGTGCTTTTTCAGGCGATGCTTCAGGTGTGGCAGAATGCAGGCGCTGAGATCAACCGGTCGTTCTTTCTCGTGGGTCTTGCCAAAGCCTTCCGCAAAGCGGGACATTTGTCCGATGCTTTGGCGGTCGCCGAGCAAAGTATCCTGCATGTCGAGCGTTACCAGGAACTCGCGATGCTGTCTCCGGTTTACTTGCTGCGCGGCGAACTTCGACTGCTAGCGGGGACAAAGCCTGTGGAGGGCCTTGACGACATGTTGAGAGCCCTTGCAATTGCACGCGAGCAAGGTGCAAAGATGTACGAAGTACGGGCCCTATTAAGTCTGCGGGAGTGGGATGCGGATGGAAATACTTATGACGATGATCTCCGGCCGCTCGAGCATCTGATCGCGGAGGCCGGCCACTCCTTCTGACTCAAGGGCTGTGGCGGGGCACGATTCCACAGTTATCAGTATCGCATTTAATTGGGATGTTTACAGCCCGGTCGCAAACGTCAGCTCCGGACAAACAGGTTCGTGACATTCGAATACGTCATATCGATTCGGGATTGGATTTGGTTTATCGAAGTTACCATTCCGGTGTTGCTGACTGGAATGCCGAGCGTCGCGGCGATCTTCAGGCTGTCATAGGCCGGAATTGTAATGTCCATCTGCGGAAGCAGTGCGCCTGGCTGCAGGTTTGCAACTGTAAAGTCCGCAGTTTGAATTGCCTGGTAACAGGCGGAGCTGTCCCCGCTTATGTCCCGGAACTGTTTCAACTGCACCGTGGACATCGGAAACTCCGATAACACATCGCTAAACACCGCTTGAAGACCGGGAGGGACGAATGCCGCGGCTCCCGGCCCGAAGTGCGACCAGGGCCAGACCACGTTGGGGAGAGGATCGATCAGGCCGGGCGATGTCGTGGCAGAACTTGCGATGGTCAAGAATTCACGTTGGTGAAGACTCGTCATGGGGTTGAATGGGCTCAGGATGTTCGTCGATGCCTTGACGGTAAAGGTTGGTGAGCTCGTCTCTGAGGGTAGCGGATTGAATCTCGCGAGCAGCTTCGGAAATCCGATAACTTCGCGGCCCGTAATCATCGACCACGGATTGTCAACGAAAAGGTACGCAAAAAAAATGTAGCAACCTCCGAATGTGCAGATCTGGCTGAGTAGCGGATCGCCGGGAAACAGCGAGTCCCATCGTACCACCAGAAAGGCAGAAAACAGCTCGTGCTGCGAAGTGAACCCCCGCTGCGCGAAGATGGGGTCCAGGTCCAGCATTTTTGGATAGGTCAAGACACCCACGAACACGAACGGGAGCAAGGGCACAAACTCGAAGCCGCACTCCGCGAGAGGGGCGATGTTGAGCATTTTGCCGCAGAGTGTGGACAGTGCCGTCATGTCTGCTGGTAGCAGGAAGCTGCGAACCATTACGCCCGGAAACGAGTAACCCGGTGGTGCGCTTGGGTCGCCATCCCTCTCGATGTAAGGAATCATGCATGAGGTTCCGTCGTTTGGGAACGTTTGAGGGGTGCTGCGCGGCCACCGAGAGGTCCGCCACCCTCGTCGAGGTCCTCGCGCCGAGCGCCGTGGACTTCGAGAATCAAGTCGGTGCCAAAGACCCGTGCTGGCGTTTGAAAGCCCTCGCGAAACACGCCAGATAGGACTCGGCTTGCGATTCCCAGCGCGATTTCCGGCGTGCAGCTATATCCGTCCGGTGTCGTCAGGCGCGCGCACGTCGATCGACGCCACGGGTCCTCTGCTTCCGCTATGATTACATTGTGGGTGCCAGTGCGCCGCACGGCGGAGGGGCCGTCCGGCGCCATGCTGATCAGCGATTCGACGATCGACTTGACCGGCGGCAGGCGCAGGGGTTCCGCGAACCAGGAGCCGACCTGATAAGCCAACGCTTCAGCCGGAGCAAAATGAGCATAAGCTTCGATATTCGGAATGCCAGTGGTGTGCCAAGCCGTGACGACATCGGCCGCGCTTACCGCCGTGGCCAAGCGCTTCCCGTTGCAAAAATCGAACTTCCGCTGAAGATGGCCTGCCGGTACTGTGGCGAGCTCGCCTGCGCGCCGAATGCTGACATTCTCGCGCACCATATGCAACGCTGAGCGCATAGTCCCGCGAGACATGATGCCAGGCCAGCTGGTAGCCAGGCGAAGCCGCCGGGCCTGTGGTGTTCGCGTGGCGACATGCGCTGCGAGGCAATCGGAGGCTGTCACCACAAAGCCTGCGCCAGGCATCAGCATAATGCGATTCCGGCGAGCTTCCGTGTCGAGATGCTCGGCTTGTTGAAAGACCGGTAGTTCGCCCGCAATGTCAAGATAATGGGTGCGGGTTCGCAGGCAGGCTTGCAGCATCGGCTTCGCCGTCGTCGTAAATGGTCCCGCAGCGTGCAGCACTACAGCGACGTCCGCGAGCATGGCGTCGAGCAGTCGAGGCTCATCGAGTCCTGCGGCGCGCCAGGGCAGACCCACCGAGTCTGCGATACATTGCGTTTGTTTGGCGTTCCGCCCGGCAACGAGTGCATTGAGGCCACGTTGGCTGGCACTCTCGGCGATCAGCCGGCCACTGTAACCGGTCACACCATAGATCAGAAGCGCTCCGCTCATGTGATGAGACGGTGCTTAGAAGACCTGTAGGATCAGCGTGCCGCCGGGCTCGCCGGTCGCATGGTCGACGACGACACCCGTGTAGCCCCCTGGAGGCTGGTGGTCCGGCACATCGATGGTCAGGACAGTGTGACTGCGCGCACCCGCCGAGGCAAATCGGATATATTCGATCGCGGGACAGGTTTGGTCGCTGGAATGCAGCGCATGAACGTGCGGAATGAAGCGCTTTCCCGTGGGAGGGTGCAAATCGAGCCGCGCTTCGGTCCGACGTTTCGACCTGACGGAGCAAACTATCGTCCCGGGCTGCAACGTCGGGGCAGACTGGCTGCCGGCTTGAGACGCCAACGTCTGCTGCCCTGCGGTAAGCGGCGGCTCCGCAGGGGTACCCGCGATCGCCGCGGCCATTGATCGGGCCGCGGTTGTCGCAAGGTTGGTCAGCGCATTGCCGATCTCAACATGTTGCGCGACGATGGATCCAGCAGCATTCCGAAGTAACCCCAGCATGCCCTGTGGTGCGGCGGACCCGGCAGCGCCGCTCGTCTCGCTTGTGCTTCCGGTTTGGCCCAGTGACGGCGACGGTGATGCGATGAAGCTCCCGGAGCTTCCGGCCTCGTTACGGCCAAAATGATAGCTGACAGCGCGAATCGGTCTGGTAGAGCCCAGATGCGGGCGAACGATGCGGTTGCTGCCGGACATCTTCATGCTCCTGCACGTTCATGGCAAACATGAAATTCGAGACCGAATATGTCAAGGGTGGTGGTAACCGACGATGTCGTCCAGCGGTGGTGACAGTGTTAGGGCGTGAGCTGCCAACCTTCCAGAGATGACGGCTGCTTCAACGCAACCAACGTTGAACCCGCAGTCGGTCCAGTCGCCCGCGATGGTCAAATTGTCATAGGTGCGGTCCAGTGGTGAGATCCTGAACTTGCTGCTGCCGGGCAGCGACAGCACATACCGATCGCTCGGGTTGATGTTGGCCGTCCAAAACTGCGTGTCGAAGCGCAGCTCGCCAGGCTGTGGCTCGCCACTTAGGGAATGGCCACCCGTGTGAGCATCGGCAAGCAGCTCCCATCGGAATTCGCCGTCGTTGTTGATTGCCCTCGGCCAGAGGTGGCGGATATTCGTTTTCAGAAAACGGATTGCGTTCGCCCT
Source organism: Acetobacteraceae bacterium (assembly GCA_035569235.1). Classification (GTDB taxonomy): domain Bacteria; phylum Pseudomonadota; class Alphaproteobacteria; order Acetobacterales; family Acetobacteraceae; genus JAMXLO01. The sequence continues at coordinate 21,486 of DATMND010000473.1, forward strand.
GACCTCCGCTTGGCGCCTGCCGGGATAATCCGGTGACGGCGTGTCGGAGTCTGATGGGGGATCTGGAAGAACATTGCAGAAATACGCCACAGAGCCGGGCAGCACTCGCCAGTCCTCGTACGGGATTACCTGGCTCATGTCGGCCCACGTATCGAACGGCTTCACGAACGCGGACACCGTCGGATCCGGGCTGAGCCAGCCAATCCCCTGCAGATCGGTCCGGAGCCAGACCTGGAATGCCTGTGTTGCGACGGTCTTGACGTTCCGGACCATTGCGCGCCATCGCTCGTCGACCGCGAGGATTTCGCGACAGACGCGGGGAATTTCGCCGATGCTGACACCAAGAACGACAAAATCGAAGTGTTCGGTAACCAGCAAGGTCTTGTGTCGTACAGCTCGGTTATCCCAAGCTGACTCGAACGCGCGTCTTTCCTCCTTCATGCGCGTTCCGCCTCGGAGTTGGCTGAAATCGGGACTGGATGGCCAACACGATAGCCCGCTCACGTCAACGAGTGGACCGTAATGGCCATCGACTGTCTCGGCTTGCACAGCAAGATCGAGCCCGGACACGTATCGGGTGCCGCCCGACTCGGCAATTCTCACATTGTCCAAACGATGGAAAAACTCGAATTTGACACCACGACGGCTGAGCACCTCGTAAAAGGGCACAAAAACGACGTCTCCCATGCCGGCGCGCAACTTCCAGGCGAGCGGACCTCGATGACCGAAGAACATGCGGAAGAAGCCGCGCAGCCCCTGCCCGGCCGCCAGCGATGGCCGGGCAGGATCGCCAGCTTCATAGGCAAGAGCAAGATCGTAGAGCCCTTGCACGAAGGCCGATTGCACTGAACGCTCCGCCGCCCCGTTCAGCCGCAGCCATGCACGCAACTCATAGTTGTCGATTGCGTCCAAGCCTCGAGGGTCATTCATCAGCCCGAAGCGTATCGTTCCCACAACGATAGCGGACATCACGTCGATGAGTTCTGCCTTGAAACGGTCCTGCTCGTCGAACGCGAGCATTGTCAGCGATGCCCGCAACCATGACGTCACGTCCCCGATCGAACGCAGGAGAGCCGTAGGGGTGTGATCACTGAGTGAGCGCAGTGCAACCTCAAGGAGCGCGAGGGACTGCACCACAACCGCCGTAGAAGACATCACCCCGTGTCGCATTATCTCGATCATGTTGCCGATCAAGGCGTCGAGTGAGGGAGGCGGCGGAGTTCCGTCACCGACATGAATGCCTGGACGCGCTGTCCGCAACGGCACCCCGCGCGGCCCAAGCGTCTCGACGCCAAGAACCATAGTCCGCAGCAAACTGGCTACCCTGGCCAAGTACTCCGGAATGCTGAATATGGGGTTGGTTGACCCCGGATCCCCTGGCAAACCTTCGAATGGAATGAACTGGGCGGTACGGCTCAGCCATTCGCCCCCGGCCGAAACATCCATGTTGGTGACCCACGGCGCGGGACAGAAAGCATCCTGCCAACCGGCAATCGGGCAGGTCGCACTGTTGCGGCCCAACTCCGCGTAGCACTCGCGGATCAGCCGGAACGCATTCTCGTACCAGCCGAACCACAGATGCATCCCGTGCTCTTCGATTCGCCCCGACGGACCTCGGCCCGAGGCTCCCTTGCCTCCAAGCCGCCATCCCTGCTGGTAGACAGTGACTTGGTACTTGCCGCTATGTTCCGGCCTCGTCAGCTCGAATGCTGCCGTAATGGCAGCCATCCCGCCCCCAACGACAGCAATCCTGATTGGGCGGGTAGTACCCAGGAGTCGAGATCCTTGAATTTACGAGACCCATGTGCAGCCGTCGGTTCAGCCGACTCGGGTTCGGGTGGGAGAGGACATTTAGCCAAGTGTTGCGAGGACCGACAGCCTATGCAACTGATCATTCAATTGCAACGGACAGCATCACAGCGGACAAATGCTATGCCTATGATACCGCACAAAGCCGCCGGTGCGTCAGACGACTCGGCGAAGAGTGAACGGCCCATCGGGAAGGGGCTCAACTTATTCGCGGCTGGCCAGGCAATTCTTGTCATTGCGGTGGCGGCATTTTTCGGTTCAGCGGCCTGGGCCGGTTCGGGCTTCGTTCTTCGGTCGCAAAGTGCGTCAACGCTCGGTTCCGCTCAGGCAGGCATGACGGCCGGTGCGGACGACATAAGCACGTTTGTTTTCAATCCCGCCGAGCTCGCCTATGGCTCCGGGGTGCAGTTTATTGCGGGATCGACCCTGGTTTTTTCGACAGGCCATTTCGAGCCTAAATCCGCCACCACCGTTCTCGGGACGTCCATTTCAGGCGGTAATGGCGGCAACTCGGGTTCGCAAGTGCTTCTCCCGAACGTGTTTGGAGCAATAGACCTACCTGGCGGCTTCCGCCTGGGCTTGGCGGCGACCTCGACATACGGATTGGGCTCATACTGGAGCGACGGCTGGATAGGCCGTTACTATGCGTTGAACAGCCAACTTCTTACGACGGACGTCATGCCTGTCATTTCGTATCGTCCGATCAGTGCCGTCTCGGTTGCCGCCGGCTTGGACATACAATACGCCGAAGCAAAGACCACCAGCGCCGTGGACTTCGGTACTATAGACCAAGTGCTGTTCGGGGGCCTGAATGGCGGACAACCGGGGGGCAGCGACGGCCTTGTGCGCAACGACGCAAAGAGCTGGGCAGTCGGCTACATGCTCGGCGTGCTCGCCGAGCCAATCGACGGTACCCGCATCGGCCTGAGCTTTCACTCGCAAATCCGGCAGTCACTCACTGGTAAGAGCAATTTCGAAACTGGCGGTGCGGTTGGCGCATCGATTGCGGCAATATCGGGTGCATTTGTTTCTACGGGCGTACGGTCAGATCTTGCCCTTCCGGCCACCGTGACATTGGGTGTCCGCCAGGAACTCCCGGGAAGATGGGTGTTGGTGGGGGACATCGAGTGGATTGGATGGCATACGTTGAGCAGCCTGACGTCCTCGTTCGACAATCCGCTTCAGCCAATATCGACGGTGCCCTTGAATTGGCACGACTCATGGTTCGGTGCGGTGGGTGCAGAATACCAGATCTCCGATCGCATCCTGCTTAGGTCGGGCATAGCATATGACCAGACACCTACGAGCGACGCAAACCGTGTTCCCGCCATACCCAATCTCAACAGCATCTGGGTCAGCATCGGTCTTCGCTACGACATAACGGACAGGATTGCGATGGACTTTGCGTATGGGCACATATTCTCAAAGCAAGGGCAGATCAATCAGTCTGTAGCGAATGCAAACAACACGTTTCGTGGCAATCTCCAAGGTACCATCAGCGGCACTGTCGATTACGTTGCTACCCAAATCGGATTTCGGTTTTGATACGGGACTAGCACCTTCGCATGTTCACCTCTCTGTAGCCCTGCGCTGATTCGGCTCCGCGCGGCCCGTGGAGCAACGGCGAGGGCGTTCGCGCCATGCCGCACAGACCCACGCACCAAGCACTGCTGGACATCGGCCACGATCTGGCAGCATTCATGAGGCGGCGGCAGGGCACGATGACGTCCTGGTCGCACCCGACGGAATGGCCGATAAGAGTTGCCGCATGCCCGCAGATAACACCGCCTCGCGACCTCTTGCCGCCGTCATCTTCGACGTGGACGGCGTTCTCGTTGACTCACCGCACGAGCGAGCGTGGCGGGAGGCGCTGCAGGGCATCACCGATCCCGCGCGCCTCACGACCGAGATCTATCAGGCCCATGTCGCAGGCAAGCCGCGCCTCAGCGGTGCGCGCGCCGTGTTGGAGCAATTGGGGGTGGCGGACGCCGCACAGCGCGCGCCCCTCTACGCCGAGCGCAAGCAGCGAAGGCTCGAGGAGCTGATCAAGGCCGCCGATTTCACGGCCTTCCCCGATGCGCTTCGCTTCGTCCGGGCGGTCGAGAAACTGGGCTTGCGGCTCGCTGTCGCCTCGTCTTCGAAGAATGCCAACGAGATGATGCAGTTGATCCGCGTCGACGCGGGGCGCACGCTGCTCGACGTTTTCGCCGCGAATGTTTGCGGCCGCGATCTGCGCCGCGGCAAGCCGGATCCGGAGATTTTCCTGCTTGCCGCCGCGGAGCTGGGCGTGGACCCCTCCTTGTGCCTCGTGGTGGAGGACGCGCCGGCCGGCGTCGAGGCGGCAAGAGCTGGGAGAATGGCTGCGCTCGGCGTCGCCCGGCTGGGAGACGAGGCGTTGCTGCGCGCGGCTGGCGCCGACCTGGTCGTGACCAGTCTGGATGAGGTTGCGGGGGATGCGCTGGTCGAGGGCCGGCTCCGCGCGCGGCCAACGTAAGGGATCCCGAAGACATGCAGGACGTACTGGAGCCGACCGCGGACCCCGGCTGGGTGCTGGAGGAACACGGCTACGATCCCCTCCGCGAGAGCAGCATCGAAGCGCGCTTCGCCATCGGCAACGGCTTCCTCGGCGTCCGGGGCGCGCGGGCGGTCAGCCGCGGTCCGATGTGGGTCTCCTGGCAGCACACGCTGAACTGGGCCTCGTGGCCTCGCACCTACGTCGCAGGGCTGTTCGACACGCCCAACGCCGAACCGCCGGTTCCGGCATTGGTCCCAGCCGCCGATTGGCTCCGCGTGCGGGTCCTCCTGAACGGCAAGGCGCTGTTGCGACGCTCAGGCGACACACTTTGGTACCACCGGATCCTGGATATGCGGCGGGGGGCGCTGATCACGGACTGGCGGCAGCGTGAGCCTGGCGGCGTTGTGGTCCGCGTGCAGACACTCCGCGCGGTGTCCCAGTCGGAACGCACGATCGGCCTGCAACTGCTTCGCCTGGAGGTGGAGCAGGGCGGGGTGGACGTTGCCTTGGAGGCGCTGTTCGAAGGAGCCGGGCTCGGCCTGGAAATATTGCGTCTCGAGCAGGACCTCGGCGTCTGGCGCACGGAGCAATCCGGCAAGGGCCTCGCGATGGCTGGCAGCCCTGGCCTGCAACTCGACGCCGCCGAGATCGCACCGCGAGCCCTCGACCAATTCAAATGGTCCTGGAACTGGACGACGGTGCCCGGCCAGGTCGCATCGTTCCAGCGTCTGGTCGCGATCGTGCGCAGCGACGACCTGCACGAGGACCCGGGCTCGGCCGCGCGCGACGCGCTGGGGAAAGCGCGGCAGCTTGGCTGGCGCGGTGTGCTCGGCGCGCACGAGGCTGCATGGGTGGACCGCTGGTACTGCAGCGACCTCGAGATCGAGGGCGACGATGCCGCCCAGCAGGCTCTGCGGTTCTCGATCTACCACCTGAACAGCGCAGCCAACCCGGCCGATGAGCGCGTCTCCATCGGCGCCCGCGCGCTGACGGGCGACAGCTATCTCGGGCATGTGTTCTGGGACACCGACATCTATCTCGTGCCCTTCTACGTGGCGACCTGGCCCGAGGCCGCCCGGGCGCTGCTCATGTATCGCCATAACACGCTGCCCGGTGCCCGCGCCAAGGCCGCTCGGATGGGCTGGCGCGGCGCGATGTACGCCTGGGAATCCACCGATAACGGCGAGGAAACCACACCCGAGCAGATCATGGGCCCCGAGGGAAAGATGGTCCAGGTGCTCTGCGGCACGCAGGAACAGCACATCAGCGCGGATGTCGCCTACGCGGTCTGGCACTACTGGCAGGCCACCGGGGACGACACGTTCCTGCTCGATGCCGGGGGCGAAATCGTTCTCGAGACGGCCCGGTTCTGGGCCAGCCGCGCCGTCCTTGAAGCCGACGGACATTGCCATATCCGCGGCGTCATCGGGCCGGACGAATACCACGAAACGATCGACGACAACGCCTACACCAACATCATGGCCCGCTGGAACATCCGGCGCGGTCTCGATATCGCGACGCTGATGGTCGAACGCTGGCCCGCTCGCTGGGCGGATCTCGTGGGGAGGCTTGGGCTCGATGATGCGGAACTGCAACTGTGGCGCGAGGCAGCGGCGGCCCTGGTGACGGGCTTCGATCCGAAGACCGGGCTGATCGAGCAGTTCGCCGGCTTTTTCAAGCTGGAGGAGATCGATCTCTCCAGCTACGCCGGCCGCACCGCCCCAATGGACGTGGTGCTCGGGCGGGAGCGGACGCAGCGCTCCCAGGTTTTGAAGCAGGCCGACGTCGTCGCGCTGATGGCTTTGCTGCCGGACGAGTTCGACCTGCCGGCCAAAGTGGCGAATTTTCGTTATTACGAGCCGCGTTGCGGACATGGCAGCTCGCTGAGCCGGGCCATGCACGCGATCGTCGCGGCCCGCTTGGGCGAAACCGACATGGCGCTGCGCTATTTCCGGGAAACCGCGGCGACCGACCTCACGGACACCGCCGGCGGCAGCGCCGGCGGGGTGCATATCGCCGCGCTGGGTGGCCTATGGCAGGCGGCGCTGTTTGGCTTCGCCGGGCTGTCGTTGCGCGCCGACGTCCTGGCCCTGGATCCCCGGTTACCACTATCCTGGCGGAGTTTTGGCTTCCGCGTGCACTGGCGCGGCCGCGTGGTAAAGGTCCGCGTCGATCAGGGCAGCCAGCTGCTCGCAGCGACCCTGGAGGCAGGGGAACCGATGACGCTCGTGGTGAGCGAGGAGCCGCACGCACTTCGCCCAAGGGACACGCTCCGGATCGGATTTCCGGCGAGTGGAGAGGCGGGGGCGTCTCTTTGAGTGGGTGATAGCACCCGAATCCTTAGGATCTGAGCCGAAACAAGCTCCCCGTCGTCGTTCCCGCGAAAGCGGGGATGACGACAGAGGGATGATACGTCATCGTCAACCGACGATCTCGGCTCGCTCGCGCCCTGAACGATGCACCGCAATTCGACCCCGTCTGGCGATGGACCGCCAGCTCGCAATCCCGGTTTCATCGCATCCGGCAAACCATGAGCAGGGAATACTGTCCTGTCACGGTGCGTATTAAGAGTGGATACGAGGATGCAAAATGATACGGCTGGCAGCGGTACCTATTCTGATTGGCATTGTGTGGTCCGCCCCCGCCGGGGCTGGCCCTGAAGTCGCAACAATCACCATACACCTCTCCAATTTCGCCTTTGTACCGGATCGATTGCACCTCCGTAGCGGAGTGCCGGTCCGCCTGCACATCGTGAACGACAGCACAGGGAGCCATAACTTCAATGCCCCCGCTCTGTTCCTGTTGGCCAGCGCGTTTCCTGACGGGGCGCCGCCGGCCAGCGGCAAAGTGGAGTTGGGCCCAATGGGAAGCGAGGACCTCCTGTTTGTGCCGCGCGCGTCTGGCACGTACAAGCTCGAATGCACGCATCTTCTGCACAGGCTCTTCGGCATGACTGGCAGCATCGTGGTGGAATAGCTGACGCGCTCGCCCTGGAGCGACCCGAGCTGACGGGGGCCAATGGTGCTCCCGTCGTTCTGAATCTGGTGGCAATCCGCTGTCTCGTGGCGCGGGTGCTGTCGCAATAGACGAACCAAGACCGGTCGGTCCACAACGTCCTCCGACCAGCGCGAACCGCTGTGGTTAATCTAACCTATGAGGACGCGCCCGCAACCGTATTACCGTCGCGGACCCGCGGCGGAAAGTCATTATAATGATGTTACGAAATGCCCTGCGGTTCGCTGAGGCTGCCACCGGACACGGTGCGTCGGCTTGGTGTGACGGGTTCACTTTGGCGAGAAAAGCGACATGGAATGAGCATTAATCAGATGGAAGGATCGTAATATTTCCGTGACGTGCGCTCGACGATCAGTCTATCATGCCGTGCGAGCAGGCGCCGTCACTACTGCCGGTAAGCGGGCAATCCACTTCGGTAACCCAGGGAGTGTCGATGCGTTTATCGGAAGATGGGCCGGGCGGAACGATACGAGTACTGCGGTGGCTAACCGTGGTGGCATTGCTCTTTCCCGCGCTCCTGTTTGGCGCCGCTGCCTGGAAGGACCGGCTGACCACTCTGGAGAACGCTGAAGACGGCGGCGTCAAGATCGCCGCGCTTTTTCACGAGCAGGCCGGAAACCTGTTCACCGGCCACGAGATGATCCTCGACATGATTGTGCATCGCATGCAGGGTCATGACTGGGATGCGGTCGGGTCTTTGACTGACCTCCTGCAAGAGCTCGAGGTCATGGACAGGCGGCTCGACGGCGCGTCGGAGATTGTGCTCGTGGACGCCGACGAGCGAGCAAGGGCAACGACTGTTCTCATTCAATCCGACGAACCAATGCCTTCCGCCGACCATGACTGCTTTCTGGCTTTACAAAAAAGCGAGATTCAGGTCTGCATCAGCCAACCGCATACCGATCCCATATCGGGCCACTATCTGTTTTCGCTGAGCCGACGCATAGAAAGGGACGGTGCATTCAACGGGATTGCTCAGGTTGCTATTTCGGCGGATTACATCGTCGGCCTTTGGGCGTCCGTTACGCCGAGCGCGTCTGATATCGTCACGATGTTCAAGGCGGATGGCACGGTTCTCGCGCAATCCGGCCCATTATCGCAGGCCGGCCCGAGCCAGCCTGATTTGGGAAAATCATTGATCAATCACATAGGCCACGACGATGTCGGCATCATCCGAGCGCCGTTGTCTGACGGCGGGATCGATCGAATCACCATTTATACGAAGGTCGCCGACAGCCCGGTCTATATCAGTTTGAGCCTGGACAAGAGCGCGGTTCTGACGACGTGGTACGCGAATCTCATTTTCTATGGTCTGGTCGCCGCGACGGCCACAGCCGGTATCATGGTGGCGCTTGGCATCGCCATGCGGCGGGCACGGCGCGAGCGCTACGCCGTCGATCAATGGCAAGCGGAAATCCAGGAGCGGCAGCGAACACAGGAACAGCTTCACCAGAGCCAGAAGATGGAAAGCCTGGGCAAGCTGACCGGTGGCATCGCACACGACTTCAACAACCTGCTAACCGCGGTGACCGGAAACCTGGAAATGATCGAGGCCCGCGTCACCGACCCGCGGTTGCTCTCGCACGTTGCAGCCGCCATGCGTTCTGCGTTGCGTGGCGGCCAACTGACCCAGCAACTGCTTGCCTATGCGCGCCGCCAGAACCTGTCGCCGCGACCGGTCGACGTGAATGCAGTCATCGTCGGCATGGGCGAACTGCTGCATCGCAGCCTGGGCGGCCTTGTGCAGGTGGAGACCGACCTTGCTTCCAATCTCTGGCCGGCGACCAGCGATCCTACTCAGCTTGAACTGGTCATCCTCAACCTTGCCATCAATTCCAGAGACGCAATGCCGGCGGGAGGCCGACTGCGTATCGTGACGAACAACGTGTACGGGGCCCAAGGCGATCTTCCGAAGTCACTCGATCCAGGCGATTATGTGCGTATCGCCGTGATCGATACCGGGATCGGTATGCCGCCGGATGTCATGGCGCAGGCTTTCGAGCCATTTTTCACCACCAAGGATGTCGGCAAGGGCAGCGGGCTCGGGCTCGCACAGGTTTATGGGGTGACCACACAATTTGGCGGTACGGTGCGGCTTGCCAGCGAACCAGGCGCAGGCACGACGGTGGAGGTCCTCCTTCCGCGCGCACTGATTGCGCTGGCGGCCACCGCAACACCCGAGCCGTGTGCGTCAGATCCAGTCTATGGCGATGGTGTTGTTCTGGTGGTTGACGACGAACCGGAGGTCCGTGCCATCGCGGCCACCTTCCTGAGAGAGGCCGGCTATGTGGTGGAGGAGGCGGGCAGTGGCCCTGAAGCGCGCGATGTTGTCGCGGCGGGCCCCGTCTGCCTCGCACTTGTCGATTACGCGATGCCCATGATGTCAGGCTCCGAGTTCGTGCGCCTGGCTCGCCAGATACAGCCGGATCTGCCGGTGATCTATGTGACCGGTGCAGCGGATGCGCTGTCGCTGGGCGAGCAGGTGCGTGATCCGATCGTCACGAAACCCTACTCACGCGCGACATTGTTGAAGATCGTGCACGCAAAGGTGCAGAGCATGCCAGCGTTGACGTGATGCCGTCGCAGAACCTGTCCGCGGTCTTGCCGCCGTCTCAACCGCGGACCGGAGAGCTGAGCACTTCCAGCACGCGCAACGGCGAACGCTCGGGATGCGTCATCGCCGCGACAGGTACGTGGAATGTCTGCTCCAGTGCGCAATGCCCGGAGAGCGCGGCGTGCAGCACCTGATCGGTAAAGCAGAACCACGTCGTGCCGGCGGCGAACGCCAATTCAGCCTTCGGTGCGCCCGATTGGTAAGCGGCATCCAGCTTCGCCATGTCGTGCAGGCGCAACATCATCCGGTCGTATTCACTGCGCCGACCCTTGGTGACGCCGAGCCGCTCCAGGAGCCACGCGCTGCCAGGAATGCCCGAGCGCATCCGCGGCAGGAACTGGCGCGCGAAATCCGGAAACGGCTCGCCGATGCGCCAGGCGCGCGCGACGCCGTCGGGTGCGATGTTGCAGAACAGGCGCAGGATGCGGCGTCCGCCCATCGGCCGGCTGGGGAATGCATCGACGTGCAGCAACCGGTCGTCATGCCGAGGCGAATACGAACGTCCGGCGATCTCCGCGGGACGGAAGCTGGTGCGTGCTCGTTCCAGCGCCGGCGCGTAGCACGGCAGCAGATCATGCAGCAGCCGCTCGGCTGAGTCGCCGAAGCGATGCATCATCGCCACCAGCTTCGCAGCCTCCGCACCGCCGAGTGCCGTGTTGCCGACCCTGCCGGTGGCGGGGTCGAGGCTGACATTCTTGCGCTCGCTGCCCATGATTTTCGGGGAAAGCAGGAACATCTCGTCAGCGGTGACACGGAACGGCAGTTGCGCCAGCAGAAGGACGCGGCCCGCCTCCAGTGCATCGACCGCCTGGGTCCGCAGCGCCGCGTCGAACGGCCCGTGCCATGCGGCGATTGGCAACTCCTCGATGATGTCGCGCGCGTTCATTGCTACTCGTGCACCAGAACCCAGTCGTTGATGAAGCTGGCCAGTCCATTGGCGTGAAAGTCCCGCCGCAGGGCCGCCTCATCGTAGTCCTCGCGCACCCAGTCCAGGAACTGTTTTCGTCCCTCTGCTTCGCGCGCGTAATGGTGGAAGAATGCGTCCAGGATGCCGGTGCGCGCCTGCCGGATATGTCCGAACCGGAGTGAGAGTTGCCGCAATGCCTCGCGGGCGGTGCCGCCCTCGAACATGATGAACAACCCCGCGGCCAGCCCGGCCCTGTCCGCGCCCGACTTGCAGTGCATCAGCGCCGGTGCGCGCATGTGCCGGAAGATGTCATGCAGCCGCATGATCCTGTCGCGCTGCGGTGCGCCGCGGCTCTCCAGCGCCATGTCGACGAAGTCGAGGCCCAGGCGGGCGGCCGCGTCACGGGTCAGAGCGTCCGAGCCGTTCCGTGTCAGGCCGCGCAGGTTGATCAGGGTCTTCAGGCCATGGCGCCGGGTGAGCGCCGCCAGACGCTGTGGCGTCGGATGGTTGCAGCGGTACAGCCGCCCAGGCGCGACGGCGGCGAAATTGCTCCACGGCAGTCGAAACACCGCATGATCGACCAGCAGCGCATCGAGCCAGGCGAGCGCGCGGCCGCGGGCGGTGGTGACATCGCCTTGGAATATGCTGTCCAT
>DATMND010000474.1:0-6616 GCA_035569235.1 Acetobacteraceae bacterium
AGGACCACGGAGGGCACGGAGGAGTAATCCTCTCGGCGCTTCGCGCAAAAAACAAATCACGCGCAACCCGCCCTTGACCTGGCGCGCGCATGAAATGCCTCTCCGTGCCCTCCGTGGTCCTCCCTTCTCCTCCGTGTTAAAATATTTGCTTGCTTTCACTACCGGGCGAAAACGCGCCCGTTGGCACCATTCCACATTCTTCCAGCGGCAGCCCCTGCCGATGCCAGCTGTCGGTGCCGCCGCGCAGCACGACGACATCCCGCAACCCCGCGCCGCGCAAGGCCGCAGCAGCGCGCGCCGAACGCCGGTCTGTCTTGCACACCAGCACGACCGCCCTCCGACGTGCGGCAAGATCGGCAGTCGTCCCCGACAGGTTGCCGAGCGGCACGTTGATCGCACCCGGCAGGTGCCCGGGCGGCGACGTGTACTCCTCGGGCTGACGCACATCGACAAGCACAATCGCATCGCCGGACGCAATGCGTTGTTGCAGTTCAGCGGCGTCGATCCACGCCGGTTCCTCGGCGCGCGCTCGGCGGAACAAGCGGGACATGAAAGGGATCATCGTCAGCACTCCGCTGTTATATCACCCCTGCGCCACGATCTCCGCCAGAGCCTGCCCCACATCGGCCGTTCCAGCCTGGCCGCCCATGTCGCGCGTCCTGGGCCCGCTCTCGCGCAGCAGCGTCTCGATCGCGGCGACGACCGCCCTGCCCGCCTCGGCCTCACCGAGATTCTCCAGCATCAGACCGGCTGACCAGATCTGGCCAATCGGGTTGCAAATGAATCTGCCCGCGATGTCGGGAGCCGATCCGTGCACAGGCTCGAACATCGAGGGAAACCGACGCTCCGGATTGATGTTGGCCGAGGGCGCAATGCCGATGGAACCCGCCACCGCCGGACCAAGGTCGGACAGAATGTCGCCGAACAGGTTGGACCCCACCACTACGTCGAACCAGTCGGGGTGCTGCACGAAATGCGCGCACAGGATGTCGATGTGGAACTGGTCGGTGCGGATGTCGGGATACGATTTGCCCATCAGCGCGAAGCGTTCGTCCCAATACGGCATGGTGAAGGTGATGCCGTTTGATTTGGTCGCCGATGTCAGGTGCTTCTTAGGCCGCGTCATCGCCAACTCGAACGCGAATTTCAGGATGCGGTCCACGCCGTGGCGGCTGAACACACTCTGCTGCGATACGAACTCGCGCTCGGTGTCGATGAACATTCTCCCACCGACCGAGGAGTACTCGCCCTCCGTGTTCTCGCGCACCACGTAGAAGTCGATGTCGGCTTCGGTGCGGCCTGCGAGCGGCGTGCGCACACCGGGCATCAGCTTGCACGGACGCAGGTTCACATACTGATCGAAGCCGCGCCGGATTGGGATCAGCAGCCCCCACAATGAGACATGGTCCGGCACGTCCGGCCAGCCGACCGCGCCCAGCAGGATCGAGTCCGACTGCGCCAGGCGGTCCATGCCATCCGCCGGCATCATCGCGCCGGTCTTCTTGTAGGTCTCGCACGACCAGTCGTAATGCGCGAACTCTAGCGCGAAGCCAAAGCGGCGCGCGGCGACGTCCAGCACCTTCAACGCCTCGGGCACCGTCTCCTTGCCGATGCCGTCGCCGGGAACGACAGCGATCCTGTGCGTCTTCGCCATGGACTATCTCCTTCGTCGGTGATCAGTTATCAGGGATCAGTGATCAGAGCGAAAGAGGCGACGGCAGACATGGCCAAGCACGCCCCGGCGATGCCGAAGACAACCAGCAGCGACTGGGACCGCGATGCCGCGCTGACCACCGCACGCATCCTGCTGGAAATCCAGGCGATCAATTTCCGCCCGGATGAGCCGTACACCTTCACGTCAGGCTGGAAGTCGCCGGTCTACATTGACTGCCGCCGCATCATCTTCTTCCCTCGCGCGCGGGCAAAAATCTGCGAGCTCGGCGTGGAGAAGATCAACCGCCATGTCGGCTACGAGACGATCGAAGCGGTGGCCGGCGGCGAGACGGCGGGCATTCCGTTCGCCGCCTGGATCGCGGATCGGATGCTGGCGCCGATGGCCTATGTGCGGAAGAAGCCGAAAGGCTTCGGGCGCAACGCACTGATCGAGGGCGACGTGCCGGAGGGCAAACGCACGCTTCTGGTGGAGGACCTCACCACCGACGGCCAGTCAAAGATCCGCTTCGCCCAGGCGCTGCGCGACGCCGGCGCCATCGTGAACCACGCGTTCGTGGTGTTCTTCTACGGCGTGTTCCCCGGCGCGTTCGAAACGCTCGCGCGAATGGACATCGCGCTGCACCACCTGTGCACTTGGTGGGACGTGCTGGAGGCGTGCAAGGACCGGCCGTATTTCGCTGAACCGGCGCTGGCCGAGGTGCGCCGCTTTCTGGAGGACCCGGTGGCGTGGTCGGCCGCACATGGCGGCATCGCATCGGCAGAGGAGGCGATGGCGAGGAAGGCTGCGGCGGATGCGTAGGGTGCCAACCACTTCCGACGATAACGAAGGTTGACGGTGGATCGCCGTGCCCTTCTCGTGCTTCCCGCGCATGCAGGGATCCAAAGATTCGGTTGCCGGTGTTCTGGCTGCGATCGCAAAGACCTTCGGCTGTATTCAGAGTTTTGATATATGATTACCGCAGCAGGGGGACGCGGCGCGGCAAGTTTGACCGGGTGCGCAAAGCCGCCGTAAGCTGCCCAATGGCAAGATAAAGCAGCTTTTGCTGACGCCGTAGCCACGATGGAAAGCCGGTGCTCCGGCGTCTGGCCGACAGGGAAGGAAACCGGACATGGATCGCATGAGCCGCCGTGTTGTCATTGCCGGGTCGCTGGGACTGGCAGCAACGGGGGTCCTGTCGCGGCCTTACATCGCAAATGCCGCAGGCAAGACCGCGACCGTCTGGCAGGTGCAGGGTTTCGTCCCGGAAGAGGACGCCGCCTTCCGCAAGACGGTCGCGGACTACGAGAAGGCCAGCAGCAACAAGATCGACCTCAGCGTCATGCCGTTTCAGGCGCTGAACCAGAAAGCCATATCCGCGATAACCAGCGGCGAGGTGCCGGACCTCATTTTCCACGACGCGCCTGCGACGATATTGCCGCAGAACGCCTGGAACGACAAGCTGGTGGACGTGAGCGACGTCGTGGAGGAATACAAATCCAAGCTAAGTGAGACCGCGCTGCTGAACGCCTCATTCTACAACGGCACCACAAAGCAGCGCGCCTTTTACCTTTGTCCGGTCAAGCAGGCGACCTCGCCGTTCCACATCTGGGGCGACCTGGTCACGAAGGCCGGCTTCAAGCTGTCGGACGCGCCGAACACCTGGGATGCCTTCTGGAGCTTCTTCAAGCCTGTGCAGAAGGAACTGCGCGCCAAGGGGATGCGGAAGATGTATGCCATGGGCATGCAGATCACCACCGTCGGACCGAACGACGGCAACGGGCTGTTCAGCTATTTCATGGTGGCCAACGGCGGCCAGAATATCCTCACCAGGGACGGCAAACTGCACACCGACGATCCGCAGGTGCGCGAGGCGGCGATCCGGTCGGTCGAGTTCATGACGAACTGCTACAAGGAAGGTTACATCCCGCCGGAGGCGCTGACCTGGAACGATGCCGACGACAACAACGCCTATCACGAAAAGCTGTTCGTGATGGATCTCGATGGCACGCTGTCGACCGAACTCGCGATGATCAAGAACAAGAAGGCGTATTACGAGGAGGCGGTGGTAACGGGCCTGCCGAACCGCAACGACGGCAGTACGATGCCCTGCTTCCTTGGCGCCGGCGGCGGCTTCATCCCGAAGGGCGCGAAGAATGTCGAGGTTGCCAAGGACTTCATGAAATTCTTCATGCAGCCGCCGGTGATGAACGAGAACCTGAAAAACGGGCTCGGCCGGTGGGTGCCGGTCATTCCGCAGATCGTAAAGGACGACCCGTGGTGGCTGGACGACAGCACGGACCCGCATCGCGCGCCTTACGTGCGCGAGGCCGTCCTGGGGCCGAACATCCCCGCCTACAATGGCTTCAATCCGGCCTGGGGTCTGGTCAGCGCCGAGCAGCTCTGGGGCAATTGCCACGCCGATGTCATCAAGAACGGCATGACGCCCTCGGCCGCAGTGGACAAGGCGTTCAAGCGTGCCGAGGCGATATTCGCAAAGGTCACGTTCGGCTAGGATCACGACGATTGGCTGCGTTGGCGCACTGAAGGCATGGCAAATGCTTTGACTGTCTGCGTCAGGCGGACGTAGGCTGACCCAAGGACAACGAGCGCTCGCGTGAGCGCCACCGCAAAGAACCGGCGCCCAAGCGACCGGTCAATCAGTCAGGGAAGGAGAACGGCCATGGAATACATGAGCCGGCGATCAGTGATTCGCGTATCCCTAGGCTTGGCGGCAACAGGATTTCTGGCGCGACCGCACATCGCCAACGCAGCAGCCACGACAGCCATCGTCTGGCGGGACCAAGGTTTCGTGCCGGAAGAAGACGCCGCCTTCCGCGCGACGGCCGCGGACTACGAGAAGTCAAGCGGCAACAAGATCGACCTCAGCATCATGCCATTCATGGCGCTGAACCAGAAGATCATCTCCGCCCTGACCAGCGGCGACGTTCCGGACCTGATCTTCCACATAGCCCCCTCGACGATCCTGCCGCAGAACGCATGGAACGATAAGCTGGTGGACGTGAGCGACATCGTCGAGGCGCACAAGCACGAACTCAGCCGCACCTCGCTGCTGTCCTCCAGCTACTACAACAGCGTCACGAAGCGGCGCGGCTACTACCTGGTTCCGCTGAGTCAGGGTGCGGAGCCGTTCCACATCTGGGGCGATCTGGTCGAGAAGGCCGGTTTCAAGCTGTCGGATGCACCCAACACCTGGGACGCCTACTGGGATTTCTTCAAACCGATGCAGGCGGTGCTCCGCGGCAAGGGGATGCGCAAGATCTACGCCATGGGACCCCAGATCACGACTGTCGGCCCGAATGATGGCAACGGACTTATGGCCCATTTCATGATCGCCAATGGCGGCGCGGGCATCGTCACCGAGGACGGCAAGCTCCATACCGAAGATCCGCAAGTGCGAGAGGCGGCGATCAAGTCAGTCACCTGGCTGACGAATGCCTACACGGAAGGCTACGTGCCGCCCGAGGCGCTGAGTTGGACCGACGCCGACGACAACAATTCGTTCCACGAGAAGCTCATCGTGATGGATTTCGATGGCTCGCTGTCCACCGAACTCGCGATGATCAAGGACAAGAAGGCGTATCTCGAGCAGATGGTGACTGTGGGTCTGCCGCTGGCAAATGACGGGAAACCGATGCCTGCGCAGGTTGGCGCCGGCGGCCTGTTCATCCCGAAGGGTGCCAAGAACTTGGAGATCGCCAAGGACTTCGCACGATTCTTCCTGCAGCCAGAGGTGCTGGACAAAAACCTCAAAGGTGGGCTGGGTCGCGCCGTGCCGTCGATCCCTGCAATTGTGAAGCAAGATCCGTGGTGGCTGGATCCCAGTGACCCGCATCGGCCGCCCTTTGTGCAGGAGTCGGTGCTGGGTCCAACCGTTCCGGCCTACACCGGCTTCAATCCGGCATGGGGGCAGGTCAACGCCGAGCAACTCTGGGGCGGGGCGCATGCCGATGTCATCAAGAACAGCATGACGCCGACGGCGGCGGTGGACAAGGCGTTCAGGCGCATGGAGGCGATATTCGCGAAGTTCACATTCGAGTAAGGCTACCGCGGCGAGCGCGGGCAGCACTCGGCAGCTTGTCGCAGTCGGGCCGCCCGCGCACGCGAAATTCTTCCCTTGACGGGCACCCTTGGTAGTGGGGTACCCCTGAGTTTGACTGGCCTCGACCAGCCCCGTAAGCTACCGTCTCGATTGAAACCTATTCAACAAGAAGCCGGCGCCACAGCGACGGTCAGCAGGGAAGGAGAGCGGCCATGGTCAACATGAGCCGACGTTCTGTGTTAGCTGGATCCGTTGGCCTGGCGGCGGCGGGCGCGCTGGCGCGTCCATACATTGCGAACGCCCAGGCAAAGACCGCGGTCTGTTGGCTCAATCAGGGCTTCATTCCTCAGGAGGATGCTGCGATCAAGCAGGTCGCCGAGGACTATATGAAGGCCAGTGGCAACAAGCTCGACTACAGCGTCATGCCGTTCATGGCGATGAACCAGAAGACGATTTCGGCGCTGACCAGCGGCGACGTTCCGGACTTGGTCTTCATGGACGCCCCGTCATCGATCCTGCCGCAGAATGCCTGGGACGACAAAATCGAGGACGTGTCCGACGTCGTGGCGCCCTACGAGTCCCAGCTCTCGGAGACCGCTAAGCTCGGCTCGACCTTCTATAACAAGGCGACGAAGCAGCGCGCCTACTACCTTTGCCCGATCAAGCAGGGAGCTACGCCGTTTCACATCTGGGGCGACCTCGTCGAGAAGGCCGGGCTCAAGATGTCGGAGATTCCCAAGGATTGGAACGGTATCTGGACCTACCTCAAGCAGGCCCAGGCACCGCTGCGTTCAAAGGGGATGCGAAGGATCTACGCCTGCGGCCTGCAGATCACCACGGTTGGACCCAACGACGGAAACAACCTGTTCGTGCATTTCATGATTGCCAATGGCGGCGAGGGT
>DATMND010000475.1:0-36162 GCA_035569235.1 Acetobacteraceae bacterium
CACCAGCCCCTTGCCCAGCACGTCGTCGTCGGTCGGCAACTGCTTCATCATGTCCACTGTCGCCCTGCCCGACGCCTTCGCCTTGTCCGGCCCGCCCACC
Source organism: Acetobacteraceae bacterium (assembly GCA_035569235.1). Lineage (GTDB taxonomy): Bacteria > Pseudomonadota > Alphaproteobacteria > Acetobacterales > Acetobacteraceae > JAMXLO01. The sequence continues at coordinate 101 of DATMND010000475.1, forward strand.
GCCTCGACTGCCTTCAGATAGTGCAGCAGACATGAATAGGCGCCGGCGTGCGTCACGCTGGGATACGCGGTAGGCGTCTTCGGCAGCACCCGTTTGGTGAACGCCCGAGTGCGTTCGTTCAGGTCCCAATAGAACGGCAGGCACATCATCAGCCCCTGGCCGACCTCCAGCCCCATGCCGTGCAGGTCTGTCGTCTGCGCCGCCAGCGCCACCATCTTGATCCCGCTCTGCGGCAGCCCGAATTCGCGCGCCTGCTTCATGCAGTTGACGATGTCCGCCCCCCCGTTGGCGAATGCGACGACCTGCGCGCCACTTGCCTTTGCCGTTAGCAGGAAGGACGAAAAATCCGTCACCCCCGGGAATGGATGCCTGGCGATGCCCAGCACCTTACCGCCCGCTGCCTCGACGGCGGCCGTCGAATCCCGCGTCAGCGACACGCCGAACGCGTAGTCCGGCGCGACATAGAACCAGGTCTTGAAGCCGGCATTTGTCAGCGCGGTGGACGAGGGATGCGTGAGCATCCAGCTGTCATATGTCCAGTGCACCATGTTCGGTGAGCACGATTTGCCGGTCAGGTCCGCCGTCACCGCGCCGGAGTTCAGGTGCACCTTGTCCTTCTGGGTGCACAGATTGTTCAGCGCCAGCGCGATGGCGCTGTTGTTCACCTCCAGCACTGCGTCCACGTCACCGCGATCGAACCATTCCCGCACGATGTTGAGCGCGATGTCGGTGTTGTTCTGATGATCGCCAACCAGATACTCCACCGCGATGCCCTTGGCCGCCGGATTGAAATCCTCGATCGCCTGGCGCGCGCAGGCAATCGACACCGCACCCGAGTTGGCGCTGTACGGTCCGGAGACATCCGTCAGATGCCCGATCCTGATCGCCGCACCCGCCCGCGCCGAGCCGATCACCCACGGTGTAGCCAACCCCGCGATACCCGCTGTTCCCACCGCCAGTACTGCACGTCGCGGCAGGCATTTTGTGTTCATCATCGGTCTGTCCTTACGATGGGTTCAACGTCGCGCAATATTCTGGCCGCTCAGGCGATATAGTGGATTGTCGCGCCAAGCCCGCGCTGTGGAAAGATGAGCAAGGTTTCGAAAGGCCTGTGCCGCACGCCATATGCGGATCGCGATGTGCCTTCCACGCAACAGTCGCTGGATCTGGCGTTTGATCAGCGGCCGCCATCGACCTGCAGCACCTGACCGTTGATAAACCCGGCAAGCTCGGAGGCGAAGAATACCACCGCATTGGCGATGTCCTGCGCACTGCCGAGGCGTTTCATCGCGATGCGCTCGACCAGTGCCTTTTGTCCGTCGGCGCCGTAGCTCTCCCATTGCGTCTCGGTCGCGGCATTGGTTCGGATGAAGCCCGGGGCGACCGAGTTCACTGTGATGTTGTAAGGCCCGAACTCGTGCGCGAGCTGACGTGTCAGCCCAACCACCGCGTGTTTCGCGGCGCAGTACGCCTGGATGCCGGTGAGCGACGGCTGCAGCCCCGCGCCCGAACTGGTGTTGACGATGCGCCCTCCGCCCGCGCGCTTCATCGCGGGCGCGGCGGCGCGGCACAGGGCGAAGGCGGCATTTACGTTGATGTCGAACAGGACGTTCCAGTCTTCGTCGGATACCTCTTCCAGCGGCTTGGGTCCCTGCCCGCCGACCCCACCGGCGTTGTTGACCAGAACTGCGATCGGGCCGTTGGTCTGGGTCTCGATCTGGCGGATCCAGGCGGCGCCCGCGACCCGGTCGCGCAGGTCCACGACCCTGGTGGCGATGCCGCCGCCTGCCGCGGTTTCCGCCAGTTCGTCGGCAGCGATGTCGGTGGCGAAGACGCGTGCGCCGAGGTGCGCGAAAGTCTGTGCGATGCACCGGCCGAAGCCGTGTCCCGCACCGGTGACGGCGACGGTCTTCGCGTCGAAGCGGATGTTCATGGGGCCTCCCCTGTGGCAGCGGACCGGCGCGACTGTACACCTCGGCCGTGAGGTGGGAGAGGGCTGGGCGCGGCGGGGCATGCCCATAGGAGAGAGGCGGCGCAATCGACCAAATTGGTTGGCGGGCGGCACCAATGGTTGATGACGACAATGCGTGCTTCTGCGGTAGAGACTAAATTTTAGCGCGGAGGAATGCGGAGACCCGCGAAGGGCCGCGGAGTGAATCAGAAGTCCTCCGCGGCCCTCTGCGATCCTCCGCCCATCTCCGCGTAAAACCCGCCGCTGCAGGCCGGTGACCCCACGGTTGGGATCGTGACATGTTCCGCGGGTAAGCAAGCAAGAATAACACAGATTGCACGGATTATGCACGGATTACACGGAAAGGAACTTCATGCGCTTCGCGCTCAGCGCCTGATTTCTATCCGTGTAATCCGTGTTATTCTTTGCTTTATCGCCAGCGCCGCCGCGGGAACGACGGGAGGTCGCCACCCATGAGCGGCATACTGGAAGCCAGCGGCGAGTTCGAAATCGCCACCCGATCCTAAACTCGCCATCGGGATCCGATGGTTTGCGTGAAAGGAAAGCAAGCAAGAGTGTAGCGCAGATTTAGGCAGATGCACGCTGATTCACGCAGATGGGCCGTGTTGGAATGCAAGTTTATAGACCTTAGCCCTAGAAGAAGCACGCACCACAATACATCTGCGTACTTTGCGTGAATCTGTCTCTTATCTGCGCTTTGATTCTTTCTTGCTTTCGCCGCGGCCAGCCGAGACATTGCGAGCACGAACACGCGCAAGAGTTCAACGGCGCGCACATGAGCTGCGGATTCGAAGTCCGCACCCCGATCCTCAACTCGCCATGCGTCGAACCGGCCAATTACTGGGACCTGCGCAAGGACGAGCCGCCACAGCGTCTGAACGGCCCGCTTGCGCCGCGCGCCAGCAGCGTTGTCTGCTGACCGCATGATCAGCGATACGACGACTGCAACCGCGGCGGGCTTATCGGACAGGACCTACCGGCTGGTGCTCTACGACGCGCTGGCCAGCGAGGCCATGGGCACGCTGACCACCGGCGTGTTCCTGGTCGGCTACGCGGTGGGCCTGGGCGCCAGCAATGTCGCGATCGGCGTGCTGGCAGCGGTGCCCTTCGCCGTGCAATTCCTGCAACTGCCGGCGGTCGTTCTGGTCGAGCGCCTGCGCCGGCGGCGTGCCATCGCCACCTGGGCCGCCGGGATTGGCCGGACCGTCCTGATCGCCACCGTCGCCGCGCCATTCCTCGGACCGAGGGCGGGCATCATCACACTGATCGTGTCGATCGCGCTGTATCAGGCGATGGCTGCGGTTGCCGGATGCGCCTGGAACTCCTGGATGCGCGATCTCGTCCCGGAGAACGAGTACGGCCGCTTCTTCGGTCGCCGGGCCGCAGCGACGACCGCACTGGCGACCACGCTCGCGCTGGTCTGCGGACTGCTGATCGATACCTGGAGGCGAATCGCGCCGGACCATGCCGTGCTCGCCTATTCGGTCCTGTTCGGCATCAGCGCGGCGCTCGGCCTGTTCGGCGTCTGGCTGTTGTCGATCACGCCGGAGCAGCCGATGCCTCCGGCCGAGGGGCGCACGCGCATCCTGCCGCTGCTGGCCGCGCCGTTCGGAGACGCCAACTTCCGACGGCTGATCGTCTTTCAGTCGTCGTGGAACTTTGCCGCCAATCTCGCCGCGCCGTTCTTTGCCGTCTACATGCTCAAGACGCTCGGCTACTCGATGACGCTGGTGATCGTGCTCACGACGGCGAGCCAGCTCAGCAACCTGGCGGCACTCGGGCTGTGGGGCAACCTGATCGACCGGTTCAGCAACAAGGCCGTACTGGAGGTCTCCGCGCCGCTGTTCCTGGCGTGCACCCTGGCCTGGACTTTCACGGGGATTCCCTGGGTGCAGCCGATGACGCTCTATCTGCTGCTCGCCGTCCATGTGCTGATGGGCATCGCCACCGCCGGCGTGGCACTTGCATCCAGCAACATCGCAATGAAACTGTCTCCGGCCGGCCAGGCGACGGCATTCCTCGCGGCAAGCAGCGTGGTGAGCGCAACCTGCGCCGCGATCGCGCCGATCATCGGTGGGCTATGCGCCGACTTCTTCGCGGCACATGCGCTCACGCTCGCGGTCACCTGGAAGGGCGGTGGCAATGAGGCCACCCTCCAGGTGCTCGACTTCCACTCCTGGACCTTTTACTTCGGATTGTCGTGCCTTGTCGGGCTGTATGCCCTGTATCGTCTCTCGTTTGTGCGGGAGACCGGTGGAACTGGCGATCAGCTGCAGACGCGCGATCTGCTGCTGGAGGCGCGCCGGTCGATCCACAGCCTGTCGAGCGCCGCCGGTCTGCTGCGCGTGGTTCGCCTGCCGCCACGATTCCTGCGGCCGTGGTCGGAGAAGAGTTCCTCTGGCCGGCATGAGTAGCAAGGCACCACGGGGCCTGCCTCCGCCTATCCCACGACGATCGCGTTGCGAATTTCCAATGGCGAGCCGATGCCCGACAGCGGCTCCCAGCTCGAGCCGGTACCGCGGATCAACAGCGTCCCATAGCCCCAGATGCGGCCGGCCAGACGCTGATCCACATCCACCGTCTCAACCTTGCTCACGTTCATTTCCATTGTGTGCCGCGAGAGCAGCCCGCGCTTATAGATGATGCGCCGGTCAGTAACCACGATCTCGGTCGTGCGACGGCGGATCCAGGCGCCGAACAGCAGGAGAAGCCCCAGCACGCCGATCACTCCGCTCGCCCAGAGTGTGTAGCGCTGCAACACCGGATCGGGCAGCCAGTTTGATCCGATCAACACCGCGAGCGCGACCAGTAGCACGATGACGGCACGGCCGTAGATCCACCAGTGCAGCCTGCCAATCACCTTCACCGTCTCATCCGGCTGCAGCACCTTCGTGTAGTAGGCCATCAGCCAAGCTCTCCCATGTGTACCGCCATGTCCGCGCACAGGATACTGCCGAAGAATGCGACGAAAACCAGGATGGACCGGATGCGGATCGACAGCAGGCTGCCGGTGATCTCGGCGAGCACGTACGGACCCGCCAGGCAGCCGAAGGCGATCAGCGAGCCGAACCAGGCCCAGACGAACCAGAACATGCCGTAGGTCAGCACCGCCGAGACGAACAGCGGGGCCAGATACAACGGGTTGGACCAGCCATTGGGGATCTTCAGGACGGAGAAGCCGATGAAGCCGAACAGCGAAAGCGCACCAGGGTACAGCAGCCGGTAGCTCTCGACCGGGAATGCCGCCGCCACCGGCCAGAAATCGACAATCGGTACGATCGCAGCCACTCGACGCCCCTTGGCAGGCCGTTACGATACCACCGGCGCCATCCTGGCGCGAGCGCCGCCGATTTGCCATACCGGTGAGCCGCGCCCGCCAAGCGCCCGACACCCAGGATGGAAGGACCGGTCTTGCTCGCCAACATCCCCGCCACCCAGACGGTCATCGAGATCAAACAGCCCGGCGGACCCGAGGTGCTGGTGCCCGCCACGCGCCCGGTGCCGGAGCCAATGTCCGGAGAAATGCTGATCCGCATCGCCGGCGCCGGCGTGAACCGCGCCGACTGCCTTCAGCGCATGGGCCGCTACCCGATGCCGCCCGGCGCGCCCGACATCCCCGGCCTGGAATGCTCCGGCACGGTGGTGAAGCTCGGCGACGGCGTCACCGAGTGGAAGACAGGCGATCAGGTCTGCGCGCTGATGATCGGCGACGGCTATGGCGAGTACGCCGCGGTGCCGGCTGTGCAGTGTCTGCCGGTGCCGCAAGGGGCCAGCCTGATCGATGCGGGCGGCCTGCCCGAGACGTTCTGCACCGTCTGGACCAACGTGTTCGAGCGGATGCATCTGCGGTCCGGCGAGACGTTCCTGATCCAGGGCGGGTCCAGCGGGATCGGCATCACGTCGATCCAGCTCGCCAAGGCGTTCGGCTGCAAGGTGCTGGCGACCGCGGGCTCCGACGCGAAGTGCGCGGCCTGTCGCGACTTCGGCGCCGATGTCGCGATCAACTACCGCACGCAGGATTTCGTCGCGGTCGGCAAGGAGGTCACGGGGGGTCGCGGCGTCGATGCGATCCTCGACATGGTGGGCGGCGACTACATCCCACGCGAGATCGAATTGTTGGCACGCGAGGGCCGGCTGTGTTTCGTGGCGCTGATGGCCGGCACCAAGGTGGAGGCGGACTTCGGCGCGATCCAGCGCAAGCACCTGACCGTCACCGGTTCGACGCTGCGCTCGCGCACCGTGGCGGAGAAGGCAGCCATCGTCGCCGCACTGCGCGAGAAGGTCTGGCCGCTGTGGGGCGCCGGCAAGCTGCGCCCCTTCACCTATCGCCAGTTCCCGCTGCGTGAGGCAGCCGAGGCGCACCGGCTGATGGAGAGCAGCCAGCACATCGGCAAGATCCTGCTGGTACCCTGAACGGCGCTACGACGCGCCACGCCGTCCTTGTAGGATGGGGTAGTGCAGCGTAACCCGTCGTCAGGCAGCCTGTATTGCCGTGCCTTCAACACCCGCAAAAGCCTCGATCGGCCTGCGCGTCATCGTCAGCGTTGCCACCGCACCGATCAGCGTCAGCACGCCCGCCACAGCGAACGTGCCGTTGAAGCTGCCGGTGAAAGCCACGACGTAGCCGGTAACGATCGGCCCCATCATGCCGAACGAGTTGCCGCCCAGCACCGTGATGCTGGTCACCTTGCCGATATCCGCCGGGTTGCGCACCAGGTCCGTCACCAGGGCGAAGTTCAGCGCGCTCCCCGCCGCTCCTGTCGAACGCGCGAAGGCGAGAACCACCACGATCAGCCACAGGCTGTCGATGAACGGGATCAGCAGGATGCTCGCGGCACTCACCAGCATCACCGCCAGCATCGTCCGGCGGCGTCCCGCGTGCACGGCATCGCGCGACAGCAGCCTGTCGCTGACCCGTCCGAGCAACACGGCCACCACGGTCGCGGCGCCGAACGGCACCGCGGTCAGCATGCCGGCATTCAGCACCGCCAGACCCTTGGCGGACTGCAGATAGCTCGGCAGCCAGGTCAGCAGCATATAGCCGCCATACACCTCGCAACCCTGTGTCAGGAACAGTCCCCAGACGCTGCGCAGCGTCAGCAGGTGCAACAGCGGCGACGCACCCTGCCCCGCGGACGCCGGCCTGGTCTCGCCGTCGCGCTCGCCGAGGATCTTGTCGCGCTCGGCCTGCCGCAGCCACGTCGCGCGCTCCGGTTTGTCAAATGCGATAAGCCACGCCACCAGCCAGATAAACCCGATGCTGCCGGCGACCAGGAAGCCGGCGCGCCAGCCGAGCCAGGCCACCACCGCCGAGACCAGCACCGCACCGATCGCCGGTCCGGCTGCGGCGCCGGCACCGAAGATCGCGTTCGCGACGCCGCGTTCCGAGGCGGGGAACCATTCGCGGATCACTCGATTGCAGGCGGGCCAGCTTGTCGACTCACCCATCCCCATGACGATGCGCGTTGCAGCCATCGAGACAAAGCCGGTGGAAAACCCGGTCGCCACGGTCGCCGCCGACCACAATCCGATGCCGGCTGCGTTCACCGCCTTGCCGCCGAAGCGGTCCACAAGAAGGCCAACCGGCAGCAGGCACAGCACGTACATCCACAGGAAAGATGACAGCAGAAAGCCCATCTCGACCGGCGACAATCCGAACTCGATGGAGATCGGCTTCGCGGCGACGGAAAGTGCGACGCGGTCGGTGTAGTTGATCAGCGTCAGCGTGAACAGGAACACGCAGACCCAGACACGGCGGTAGTGCATTGTTGTTTCCTCCGAGGTCAGCTTGCGGCCCCGGTCGAGGAAGGGCAAGCTGGGAAACGAACGTTCTCGGCGCCGACAACTGGAGGAACGCAGTCATGTCAACCGCGGAAGCCGTCACGGAAAAGCCAGTCCTGCTCTCGGAACTTCCCGAGCGCCTGCATCACCATGCGTACGTGGTGCGCGACCAGGAAGTGAACCGGCAATTCTTCGAGGACCTGCTTGGCATCCCGTTGGTCGCGACGTGGTGCGAGAGGCATCACAACGCCTGGCTCGGGCGGGATGTCGCGATGTGCCACACGTTCTTCAGCATGGCCGACGGCGGCGCGCTGGCGTTCTTCGCATTCGGCGATCCCGAGATCTACAAGTTGGTCATCGCGGAGAAGCCGCCGGTGGTCGGCAGCTTCGACCACGTGGCGTTCAAGGCGTCGGACCGCACCTATGATGAGATCGTCGCGCGGCTGAAGGCGGCGGGGGAAACATTCCGGGAGACCGACCACGGCTACTGCAAGTCGGTGTATGCCACGTCGCCCGACGGCCTGATCGTCGAGTTCACCGTCGATCCGCCGGGCGTGGAGCAGATCGACGCGATCCGCCGCGCCGATGCGCATTCGGAACTGTCCCGCTGGATGGCCGGCGACCACCGCACCAACAACGATCTGCGACCGCGCTGAGGTTCAATCGGTGCCGTGCTGCGGAGTGTTCGAAGCTGTGTTCGCGCACGCCTGAGCGCGCGCGGACGACCGGAGATATGGACCGAGGATTGTCGCCACCTGACAGGCACTCATGTGCCGATGCACGCGTGACGGCTGTCGATTGACATTGATCACGACGGTCCCGCCGCCAGCCAGTTGAAGGCGAAGTCGGCTCGGCCTTTCCGGCGCGATGCCGAGACCCACGGCGGTCACGTGCTCGCGATACAGACGCGCCAGTTCGGGCGAGCGTGAATGGTAATATCCGACCGCGGCGAACCAGTTGCCGCCAGTGGCCTCATGCAGGCTGACAAGGAAGCGCGCGGCGAAGTCGGCGTTGGCGACAGGATCCAGCGCCTCCTCCAGCGTGCGAAATGCTTTTGCATGGAACTGCAGGTCCACCTGCATGCAGCCAACGTCGGTGTAGCTGCTGCCTTGCGCCAGCGCCTTGAGCAACCCGGCGGCAGCCTGTTGCTTGGTCGTGAAAAACATCCCCTGTCCGTCAACATTGAGAGTCCAAGGCCAAGGCTGCAAGGTCGTGGCTCCGGTTATCCGGCGACCGCTCTCTGCCTTTGCGATGGCGTTCAGCAGACCTGGCGGCGTTCCGTACAACAGTTCAGCCTTCTGCACGGCCGATGCGCACAGGTCACTTTCCTGCTGCTCCGTCAGCTGAGGCGCGGTGACCTGAGCGGCAGATCCTGGCGAAGCCGCCAGCGCCACAGTCAATCCGACAACGGTCAGCAACAGACGCCGCATTACAGAATCCTTGGTCTCCATGTCACACGGGGGCGCCGCGGCCAGTATGTGGCGGTCTCCCGTGTCGGGCTCAGCGAACTTGCAGGACCAGCTTGCCTTGCAAGTGCCGCGCCTCGATCACCCGGTGAGCCTCCGCCGCTTCGCTGAGTTTGTAGCGCGTGATGGCAGGCGGCCAGACCGCGCCAAGATCGAGCAGCGACAGCATCCGCTCCAGATGTGCGCGATCGCGGGCGACATTCGGGCGCAGTGTCTGCACGTCCTTGCGGGTCGGCTCGAAACCCGGTGGCGCGGGCGCAATCCAGACCAGTCGTCCACCCGGTTTCAGTACGTCGTAGGAACGGGCGCGAACATCGCCGCCCACCGTATCGAACACCACGTCGCAACCGGCAATCGCCCTGCTGAAATCTTCGACGTTGTAGTCGATCACCTGATCCGCACCGAGGCGGCGCACGTAGTCGTGGTTTGCAGCGCTGGCTGTCGTGATCACCTTGGCGCCGAGATGCTTCGCGAGTTGAATGGCGAAGCCGGCGACGCCGCCTGCGCCTCCCTGGATCAGAATGGTCTCGCCGGCTTTGAGCTGCGCTGTATCTTCGATTGCCCACAGCGCGGTGAGACTGGTCAGCCCCATGGCCGCTGCCTCGGCGTGACCAAGCCGATCCGGTTTCTTGGCGACAATCGCGGCCTTGATGGCGATCTTCTCCGCGTACGCGCCTTCGATGCCTTGATCGGTGACGCCGAACACCGCGTCGCCGACAGCGACATCGGTCACACCGGTGCCAACCGCGCTGGCCACACCTGAAAAATCGCGGCCGAGGATGTGTGGAAACGTGAGGCTATAACCGCTTCCTCCCAGGCGCACCTTGTAATCGGCGGCATTGAGGCTGGCGGCATGGATATCGACGACGACCTCGCCTGGGCCGGCGATCGGGTCGGGCGCATCGCCATAGCGCAGCATTTCCGGCCCGCCATGGTTGGTCAGCAGCACCGCTTTCATTGTGTTACGCTCCTTGTAACCGCCCGTTGATTGCATAGGCTGCGTCAGCCGAACAAAGACACCACGCTACTTTGTCGAGCGATTTTACCCGACTATAGGGACGGCCCGACAGTTGGCAACTCACGTGGTGTGTCTGCAGGGTCATTCGCTTCTCCTGCCGAAAACCACGTCGATCGCGGCCTGGCGATATTCGGCGAAGTGCTCGAATCCTTCGACCGGCTTGAAACCGAGGCGGCGAAGGAGCGCCAGCGCGGTGTTGCGCACTGCGGCGAGCACCTGCGGGGCATGGCCGGCGTTGGTTCGCGACTGATCCTCACGGCAACTGACGTCGCGAACGTAATGCAGCTTATGGTGAGTAGGCCGGAGGAATTGCACCTCCGGCCTCTCGCAGAACTGTTATCTGGCACTAGCAAAAGCGCGTGCCATAAACTCCCTGCCTCACCTGCCGCCAACGGCATCTGCGACCACCACCGCCCGATTCGCACAGCATCTTGAATCGGGTCGGCGCCCCACCGCTTGCCCTATTTTGTCAAGCCGCTTCAGAACCGAATTGCCCTGACTATCGGCCGCTCACCAATTGCTATAGGTTGTACCATCAGTCGGCTCGGGAAGAAATCAAACCTTGCAATGTCCGATCTGCCAGGCCGTGGCGACATCGTTGCGCGTGGTCGACGATGTGGAATTCTACTGCTGCACCGGCTGCGGCTCACTGTTCGCCCATCCTGATTTTCTGGCGGCTGTCGATGACGGAACGGCAGAAAACTATCGCGATGAATACTGGGCCAAGGAACTTGCCGCAGCGCGGCAGAGGTCCTGGGGCGCCGGCATCGTCCGCGTTGCGGAAATCCTCCGTCTGGCCCGAGTTCCCGTGCGCCGGTTCCTGGACGTTGGCAGCGGTCCGGGTTTCCTACTCGATTCGCTCACCGGCCTGCTGCCCACGACGGTTGGGATGTTCCACGGTGTTGAACTGTTTCCCCCACCGCCGCCCCACCGCAGTGCACATCCCAACTATCACGTTGGCACCATCGCTGCCCTGACGGAGTCTTTCGACGCCGGCCTGTGCATGGAGGTGATCGAGCATTTGACCCCGACGATGCTCGGCGACATGGTCCGGCAGCTGGCGGCACACTCCAACCCTGGTGCACTGTACTTCATCAACTCTGCGCAGCCGTCGTTTGTCGAAACCATCGATCCTGACTACCTGGATCCGAAAAAGCGCGGCCATGTCGTGTCCTGGTCGCTTGCTGGCGCACGCGCGATATTCGCGCCAGCCGGATTCAACGTGATCCCGCTGCCCGGACGCGATTGGGCGTTTCTCGCGGAGTTCGGCCCGGCGCGCCCGGTTTCGGCCGACGATCTGCTCGCGTGGCTGTGGCAACCGGTGCCGCAGAATCTGGCGCTGATGCAGCGTGACGCTTACGGATCCCTGCTCGCAACGATCGGTCTGGAATCGGCACGCTGCTACCTTGAACACGGTATTGCAGTCGAGCGTACACAGTGGGCGCTGTCTCTCGATCAGCAAGTGCAAGAGCTGCGCAGATCGGATCCCGAAAATCGTCGGGGCCATCGCTCCTGGCTGAGCAGGCTCACTCGATAGCCGCGCAATGGTCACCAATGCCAGATATGCGAGGTTAGCCGTCGTGCGCTCACGCTGTCCGATGATAGAAGGGATGCGGCTGCCCTGGTGTCCTGACCCGCAGCGTATACACAGACGTACTTGCAGTGAACAGCAACGTCCGCAGATCAGGGCCGCCGAACACGATGTTTGCACAGACCTCCGTTGTCTCGATGATGCCAATGCGCGTGCCGTCCGGCTCGAACACCCACACACCGCCTGTCCCGGTACAGAACACGCGTCCCGCCGCATCGACCTTCATCCCGTCCGGGACGCCATTCGTCCCGTCCGACGACATGTCGGCGAAGATGCGCCGCCGCACCATCTCGCCCGAGGCATTCAGTTCGATCGCGTGGATGTACTTCGTCCAGCGAGTGTTCGCGACATACAAGGTCCGCTCGTCCGGCGACAGCGCCAGACCGTTCGGATATTCGAACGGGGCGACCATGCTAACCGAGCCGTCGGACGCGATCCGATAAACCGCCGCATACTCCACCTCGCGCTCGGCGAACGGCACGCGCAGTGATGGATCGGTGAACAGGATCGCCCCGTCCGACGCGCAGATCACGTCATTGGGGCGATTCAGCCGCTTGCCCTCAAAGCGGTCGATCAGCGTCGTCACCGTGCCGTCGAGCGCGGTGCGCGTCACGCGCCGTCCGTCGCCTTCGCACAGGATCAGGCGGCCTTGGAGATCGAACGTCGTGCCGTTGCCGCCGATCGTTTTGCGAACCTCCTGGTGCGCCTGGCCCAGCGTGATGCGGTACAGCATGCTCGACCGTACATCGACGAAATAGAAGAACCCGTCGGGGTGCCACAGCGGGCCCTCGGTGAAGACAAATCCGCCTGCCACCTTCTCGAATGCCGTCGTCTCCAGAATGTCGGATAATGTCGCCATGGTTGCTTCCTCCCGCTCAGCGCGTGATCGTAGCACCGGCGCACACGAGCCGCGAAGGGGAGCCGGCCTCATGGAATTCATCGACCTCAGCCGTGAACTGTTCCACCGTACTCAGACCCATCCGTCGCACCCACCCGTCATCGTCACGGTCTGGGGCGATCACTCGGAAAAGAAGGTCGCAGGCAATACCACGTTCACATCAAAGGCCCTGTCGATCGCGCTGTCCGACCATGCCGGCACGCACGTCGATGCACCTGTGCATTTCGATCCGCGGCCCGGCGCGCCGTCGATCGACGAGGTACCGCTGGAGAATTTCTACACCTCGGCGATCTGCCTCGACCTGTCGCATGTGCCGCTGAAGCACGCGATCACCGTTCCCGAGATGGAAACGGCGCTCGCCAGATCCGGCCAGGAAATCCGCCCGCGCGACACTGTGCTACTCTACATGGCGACCAATGACCGGCTCCTGGGAAAGCCGGGGTATCTGCACGACTTTCCCGGCCTAGCGCTGGAATCGGTGCACTGGCTCGCCGACCGTGGCATCCTGATGTTCGGCGTCGAGGCGATCAGCCCGGCACCGGAAGGCGAGCCGAACTACCTCGCCCACATGGCCTGTGCCGAACGCGGCATCACCCACATGGAATGCCTGGCCAACCTGGACAAACTGATCGGCCGCGGCCGGTTCCGCTTCATCGGCTTTCCGCTGAGAATCCGCGGCGGCACCGCAAGCCCGATCCGCGCTGTAGCGTTATTCGAGTGAAGCGGCGCGACCAATAAATTTGTCATCGCCGCGAAAGCGGGGACCCAGAGTCACCCCCCGCGTTTCGCCAGAGGAGCGACAAACTGCGGCTCGGTGTCCCACGGGAACAGTATCCAGGTGTCCTGCGACACCTCGGTGATGAAACTGTCCACCGTGTCGCGTCCCTCCGGCTTGGCGTACACTGCGGCGAAGTGCGCTCGCGGCAGCAAAGCACGCACGACACGCGCGGTCGCTCCGGTGTCCACCAGGTCGTCCACAATCAAAAACCCCGTTCCATCATCGGCGGCGACAGGAGGCTTGATCACCACCGGTGGGCCGCGTCTTTCCTCCTCGATCAGTGTGCCGCCGCTGCCCGCCGCGTAGGTCACGATGGAGACCGTTTCCACCAGCCGCACGTCCAGTTCGCGGGCGACGATCGCCGCCGGGATCAAACCGCCGCGGGCGATCGCCACGACGCCGGCAAATGGCCCCAGATCCATCAGTCGCCACGCCAGTGCGCGCGCATCGCGGTGCAGCTGGTCCCAGGTGACGGTGTAGTAGTGGGCCGCCATCAGAATAGCTTGCCGCCATTCGGAACCTTGAAGTCAGGCCTGACCAGCACGACCGAGCCATCATCGTCGGGCATCCCCAGCGTGAGCACCTCGCTCATGAACGGGCCGATCTGGCGCGGGGGAAAATTCACCACCGCGCAAACCTGCCGGCCGATGAGCTGATCGGGCCGGTAATGCACAGTGAGTTGCGCCGCCGAACGCTTCGTGCCGATGTCCGCGCCGAAGTCGATGACCAGCTTGATCGACGGCTTACGCGCCTCGGGGAACGGCTGCGCATCCACCACAGTGCCGACACGGATGTCCACACGCTCGAAGTCGCCGAATGCGATGGTCTCGGTCATCGTCGTTGCGCTCCAGTGGCCAGTGGTGGGTCGCTGGGCCATACTGGCGGAGTTGCCGACACCTGACCACTGGAGCGAACCAGGAATGCGCGATTTCCACCTGCCGGGCCGCAGTCCGGTCTATGCGAGCCATGGCATGGTCGCCACCTCGATGCCGGCCGCCACGCTGACCGCGCTGGATGTGCTGCGCAGCGGCGGCAACGCGCTCGATGCAGCGGTGGCCGCGGTGGCCGTGCTGTGCGTGATCGAGCCGCAATCAACCGGCATCGGCGGCGACTGCTTCTGCCTCTATGCGCCGGCCGGTGCGGGCAAGGTGATCGCGCTGAACGGTTCAGGCCGGGCGCCGGGCGCGGCCACAATAGACTGGTACGAAAGGCACCGGATCACGGCGCTGGAGAACACCTCGGCGCATTCCGTCACAGTTCCCGGCGCGGTCAACGCGTGGGAGACGCTGCTGGCCGCGCATGGCCGCAAGGACCTGCATGAACTCCTCCAGCCGGCGATCGGCTACGCCGACGACGGCTGGCCGGTGCACCAGAAGGTGGCCTGGGACTGGAAGCGCCTGGAGGCGAAGCTGCGCAAGAACGGGGCGCAGCACTTCCTGCCTGGCGGCACGACGCCAAAGGCCGGCGACAACTTCAAGCAGCCGGCGCTGGCCGACACGCTACGCGCCATCGCGACGAACGGCGCCAAGGCATTCTACGAAGGCCCCATCGCCGCCGACATGGTGGCGACCTTGCGCGCGCGCGGCGGGCTGCACACCGAGGAAGACTTTGCCGCCGGTCTCAACAATGCCGAGTTCGTCGAGCCGATCACGCTGAACTGGCGCGGCTACGACGTGTTCCAGTGCCCGCCCAACGGCCAGGGCATCATCGCACTGATGATACTCGGCATGCTCGGCGGCATACAGTCCGCCGGCGACGGTCCCCTCGGCACGCTGCGCTATCATCGTCACATCGAGGCCGCGAGGCTGGCCTATCGCGACCGCGACGCCTTTGTCGCCGATCCATCGCAAGCCGATGTGCCGGTGAAGAAGCTGATGAGCCCCGCGTATCTGGGCGGCCTGCGCGCGCTGATCGACGATGCCAAGGCGCTCGGGCAGCTGCCGGCGGCCGGCGAGACGCTGCTCCCCCCGCACAAGGACACGGTGTATCTCTGCGTGGTCGACCAGGACGGCAACGCGTGCAGCTTCATCAACTCGCTGTTCGAAGGCTTCGGCTCGGCGATCCACGCCGAGCGATCCGGCGTGATGCTGCAGAACCGCGGCTTCGGCTTCCGCGTCGAACGCGGCCATCCCAATTGCATCGCGCCCCGCAAGCGGCCGATGCACACGATCATCCCGGGCATGGTGATGCAGGACGGGCAGGCGGTGATGCCGTACGGCGTGATGGGCGGGCACTTCCAACCGATGGGCCACTCGCTGTTCCTAACCAACATGCTGGAATATGGGCTCGACATCCAGGAAGCGATCGACCTGCCTCGGCTGTTCCCACTCCGCGGCAAGGTACAGATCGAGCACGGTATCCCGCTCGCGATCTGCGACGGGCTTGCACGCCTCGGCCACGAACTGGAGATAGTGGAGCGTCCGCATGGCGGCGGCCAGGCGATCTGGATCGACCGCGAACGGGGGTGTCTGATCGGCGGCTCCGAGCCACGCAAGGACGGGTTGGCTCTTGGGTACTGACAGCAAGAAAGCGAATTCACCGCAGAGGCGCAGAGGGCGCAGAGAAAAAGCAATGCGCTTCGCGCGAAGCGCAATTTTCGACTTCTCCGCGTCTCTGCGCCTCTGCGGTGAACCTTACTTTCTTGCTGACGTTGAAACAGCCACGACGTCGCGGAGTACACAATGACCGAACCGTGTGACCTGACCGCCGTCGATGCGCGCCAAATGATCGGCCAGAAGAAGCTGGCGCCGAGCGAACTGCTGGAAAGCTGCATCGCCCGCATCGAAGCGGTTGATCACGCGGTGAATGCGATGGTCGCACGCGATTTCGAACGCGCACGCGCGACAGCGAAAGCAGCCGATGCCGCGGTGGCGCGTGGCGATAACCTGCCCCCACTCCACGGCCTGCCGATCGGCATCAAGGACCTCCAGGAAACCGAAGGCCTGCGCACCACGTTCGGCAGCCCGATCTTCCGGGACCACGTGCCGGCGGCGGACGAACGACTTGTGGCGGCCGTTCGCGCGGCCGGCGCGATCGTCATCGGCAAGACCAACACGCCGGAATTCGGCGCCGGCGCAAACACACGCAACAGCGTCTATGGCGCCACCGGCAATCCGTTCGATCCGACGCTTTCCGCGGCAGGCTCCTCAGGCGGTTCGGCGGTTGCGCTGGCGACCGGGATGGCGCCGATCTGCTCCGGCTCGGACACCGGGGGCTCCTTGCGCAATCCGGCCGCGTTCTCCGGCATCGTCGGCTTCCGCCCGACACCTGGCCTGGTCGCGAACGAGCGGCGCGGTCTTGGCTGGAGCAATCTGTCGGTCGCGGGTCCGATGGCCCGCACGGTGCCTGATCTCTGCCTACTGCTGTCGGCGATGGTCAGCGACGATGCGCGCGATCCGCTGGCGACAACGGTGTATGGCCACACGGTCCGGCGGTCGGAGGACTTCGCAACACCGGCGCGCATCGATCTGTCGCGCCTGCGCGTCGCGATCACTCCTGATTTCGGATTTACTCCAACCGAGCGGCATATCGCCGATGTGTTCGCGGAGAAGACCGGCCTGTTCCGCCATGTTTTCGCCCGCGCCGGGAACGCCACACCGGACTGCGCCGGCGCCGACGAGGCGTTCGAGGTGTTGCGGTCCATCGGCTTCCTCGCGAGCCATCTGGAGAAGGTGCGCACCCGCTCCCAGGACGTCGGTCCGAACGTCCGCGCCAACGTCGAGGAAGGGCTGCGTTACACGGCCACCGATGTCGCGCGCGCCCAGTCGCTGCAGACAGTGCTGTACCGCCGGTGGCAGGATTTCTTTCGTGACTGGGACGTGATCCTGACGCCGTCGATCACGATCAGCCCACGGCCGTGGCGCGAACTCTACCCAATCGAGATCGATGGCAAGAAGACACGCACCTATTTCCATTGGCTGGCGCTTGCGTATGCCGTGACATTGCCAGGTCATCCCGCCGTTTCGCTGCCGGTGGGCCTCGATCGGCATGGCATGCCGTTCGGCCTGCAGATCGTCGGGCCTCGCGGCGGCGATGCGTTCGTGCTTGCGGTGGCGGCGGAACTGGAGACGCTACTCGCCGGCGACGTGCGCACGTCGCGGCCGGTGCCTGATGTCGCGCGACTGAAAGCGGCGCGGCCGATCAGTGCGATGCCAGGATTTCTCGGGTTCGACTAACGCATAGATCGAAACCCACCGCGCGGCCGTGACGATCTGGCCTTTCCCCGGCCGCCGTGTACAACGGCCCGATGCCGCGCCATCCCCGCCCCGGTTTCCCTCCGCCGTCCCTCATCACCACCACGGAAGCGCTGAAGCAGCTTTGCGACCGGCTCGGCGCGGAAGCATTCGTCACTGTCGATACCGAATTCATCCGCGAGCGCACCTATTGGCCGGAACTCTGCGTCGTGCAGCTTGCTGGCGCACACGAGGTCGCCGTGGTGGACGCCGAGGCGCCCGACATCGACCTCGCCCCGCTTGGTGAACTGCTGGCCAACCAGGCGGTGATGAAGGTGTTCCACGCCTCGCGCCAGGACATCGAGATCTTTGTGCTGAGGTTCGGGGACGTGCCGAAGCCGCTGTTTGATACCCAGATCGCCGCCATGGTGGCGGGGTTCGGCGATCAGGTGGGCTACGATGCGATCGTCGCGTCGCTGACCGGCGGATCGATCGACAAGGCGCACCGGTTCACCGACTGGTCCGCCCGGCCGCTATCAGCCGCGCAGATCGCCTATGCCGCCGCCGATGTCACCTACCTGCGCGAGGTTTACACCAGGCTTTGCGAACGGCTGGATAAGGACGGGCGGCTGGAATGGGTGGCTGAGGAAATGGCGGATCTGGCCGATCCCGGCGCCTACCGCGCCGACCCGGAGGCGATGTGGGAGCGGTTGCGCCCGCGCAGCACCAACCGCCGCTTCCTCGGTCTGCTGCGCGCCGTCGCGGCCTGGCGCGAGCTCGAGGCGCAGCGGGTGAACATTCCTCGCCAGCGGCTGTTGCGCGACGAGGCATTGCTGGAAATCGCCGCCACCGCGCCCGACACTGCCGATGCGCTGGCACGGGGGCGCGGGATCAGCCGCGGGTTCGCCGAGGGACGCACCGGCGCTTCCCTGTTGGCAGCCATCGCGGCGGCGAAGGCGCTGCCTGACACCGCGCTCCCCGAAGCGCCGACCGGGCGCGACGGCGCCCGACCGTCGCCCGCGCTTGTCTCGCTGTTGAAGGTGCTGCTGGCTGCGAAGTGCGAGCACCACCACGTAGCCGCCAAACTGGTTGCCAGCTCCGATGACATCGATCGTCTGGCGGCCGAGGATGCTCCAGAGATCGCCGCATTACACGGCTGGCGGCGTGAAGTGTTTGGCGAGGATGCCCTCGCGCTGAAACAGGGTCGCGTCGCGCTCGGCGTGCAAGGCAAGCGAATCCGCCTGATCACCGCCGAGCAGGGAGACTGATCCGAGCCGGATGATCGCGGCTGCGTTGTGCCACTGGGATGATATCGTTAACCTACGAAGGCGACCAACAAGCCGGTTGAGACATGAGCCAAGCGATGAAGGCCAGGCTCAATATGGACGGCCGCAACGTCCGGCTGATCCTTTGCGCATTGGCCTTTGCATTGATCGTCATCAACGGTGTGCTGGCGCTGGCTTACCTGGGCGAACTTCACAACGCGGTCGCGCGGGCGAACCGCTCGCTCCAGGTTGTGCGCGCCCTGAAGGAGATCGAGGATCTGGCGGAAGAGAGCGGACAGGATCAATGGATCTACCGCTTGTACGGCGATGCGCAGCGCCTGGAGTCCTACCGCAAGGCGCAGAGCGAACTGCCGACGCGGCTTGGGCGATTGCGTGATCTGGTCGTTAATGATGACGACCAGCTCGCACGCCTCGGCCGCCTGGCGACTCTGATCGAGCAGAACGGGCAAGAGCAGGTGACAGAGCCTCCTCCTGTCGAGTCGCGCCCCGGCGACGATCATACGCCGCCGCCATTGGTCGCCAGCGTGAGCCGGACAAATGCAATAACCACTGCGATCGATACCATGCTGGCAAATGAGCAGGGCCAACTGCGCGACCATCTCGCCGCCCTCGAATCGAGCGACACCATCAAAATCGCAGCCGGTACGTTCGTCAGAACTATCGCCATCGTTTTAGTCGTTGCCCTCATTGTGACGATATATCGAAAGTCGCGCGGGAACGAAGAACTGGCCAAGGCGCGATCCACGGCGCTGCTGGAGAGCGAGCTGCGGTTTCGCCGCATCTTCGACGAGAGTCCCCTCGGCATGTTGCTCGCCCGGCCCGACGGCCAACGGATCGTCCAGGCGAACCCGGCGTTTTGCCGGATACTCGGCTATGAAACCGACGAACTGGTCGGCATGAGCTTGCCGGACATTACGCACGTCGATGACCGCGACCTGCTGATCGATGCGATCAGGCGAGCGACCAGCCCGAACCATGGCGTCGAAGCGCGCTACCTCACCTGTTCCGGGGTCGTCACATGGGCCCGCGTCCGGCTGACCCAGCTCAGCACCGCGGACGGACGCCAGGCGCTGCTGCTCGTCCTCGCCGAGGACATCACGCGCGAAAAGCAGGTGGAAGCCGAACTACGCCAGGCTCAGAAGATGGAGGCGATCGGACTACTCACCGGGGGCGTTGCCCACGATTTCAACAACCTGCTCGGCGTCATCATCGGCAATGTCGAGTTCCTGCTCGAGGCGCTGCAGGATAGACCCACCGAGGCCGGCCTGGCGCGGGAGATCCTGACCAGCGCACTGGGTGGCGCCGACCTGACCCGCCGACTACTCGCCTCTGCCCGGCGCCAGACGTTGCAGCCGAGACGGGTTGATCTGAACGCCTATCTGCCGAACCACGTCGCCTTCCTGCGCCGCGTGCTGGGCGAGACGATCCGGATTACGCCGAATTTCGCCGCGGATCTGTGGCCGACCAGGGCCGACCCGTCGCAGGTGGGGGATGCCCTGTTAAACCTCGCGATCAACGCACGCGACGCGATGCCGCATGGCGGACAGGTGACCATCGAGACCGCGAACGCGCATGTGGACACGGCGGCCGAGGACAGCGGCATGGTTCCGGGCGATTACATCGTCCTTGCGGTGACCGACACCGGCGTCGGCATGGCGCCTGGGTTGCTGGAACGGGTTGTCGAGCCATTCTTCACGACCAAGGGCCCCGGAGCCGGCAGCGGGCTCGGTCTCAGCATGATCTACGGTTTTGCCAGGCAGTCCGGCGGCCACCTGCGGATCGAGAGCAAGCCAGGACACGGCACGACAGTGCGCCTTTACCTCCCGCGAGCATTGGGCGATGAAGCGGACGAACGCGACCGTGCCGATGACCCGTCGTTGCCCCGCGGTGACGAGTCGATACTTCTGGTCGACGACAACGCCGAGCTACGCGCAGCGGGACGGCGGCATCTGGCCTCCCTCGGCTACCGGGTCACCGAAGCAGAGAACGGCCCGGCGGCCTTGGCGCTCCTCCGAGGTCAGGATCATTACGACCTGCTGTTCACCGATGTCGCCATGCCCCACGGCATGACGGGTTATCAGCTCGCCGCATCGGCCCGGCAGTTGCTGCCTGACCTCAAGGTTCTGTTCACTACCGGTTACGACGAGCCGGGGACGAAAACCGAACCATTGCGGGCAACGACAGGCGCCATGATCTGCAAGCCGTACCGCAGGGGGGAGCTTGCGATCACGATGCGTGCTGTGTTGGAGGCGTGACGGAGGAAAAAATCCTCCCCCTCCTCTTGCGGGAGGGGCTGGGGGGAGGGCACAACAGGACGCCCCCGCAACCTTTCGTTGCGTCGTGCCACCCCTCCCCCCGACCCCCTCCCGCAAGGGGAGGGGAAGAACCGCGGCGCCTCAGGCGGCGCCCGGTGGCTGGATGCCGGCGACCTCCACCAGCAGTTTGCGCAGCACCGCCTCGCCGAAGCTGCCGGTGTCGCGGGCCACGACCACGAACGCGTCGGGACCGCCGATGACGTTGTCGCGGTAATAGGCCTCCAGGTCCGGCTCGACCTCCAGGATCGGCAGGCCGTTGATCGTGATGCCGGCGGCCACTGCGGCGTCACGCGCCTCGGTCACCGGGCGGCCGTCGTTGTTGGCACCATCGCCGGAGATGTCGATGACCCGCCGGGTCGCCGAGAAGTGGCTCTCCAGCAGCAGGCCGACCGAAAAGTCGATCGCGCCGCTGATGGAGGTCCAGCCCGGCAGCGGGCGCAGAGCATCCTGGATGGCCTTGGCGAACGCCTGCGCCGCCGGTTCGTCGTCGATCACCGTCCACCGGACGACCTGCTCCTGCCGGCGGGCGTCGGTCCATTCCATGAAGGTCAGTGCTACCCGGCCGTGGAGGCCGCCGTGGACCGCCTCGATGAATGACGGATGCCGCAGGGCATCCAGGTAGCCCTGGATCTGCATCGCGAGCCGCTGCTCGCTGATGCTGCCGGAGCTGTCGACCGCCAGTACCAGCGCCACGTCCACTTCGGCGCGCGGCTTGAGATGGACCGCATCGGCAAGAATGACCCGCTTGCTGCCGGAAGCGGCGGCGTCGACCCTGAGCAGTCGGGGGGACCAGATCGTCATTGCGTTCCTCCCGGCAAGCGCACGTTTCCTCCGCCCCGCATGCCACCCTATCGTCGGTCACGCGGGATGCCGAGCCTCGGACCCGCACAACTTCATTTACACCAAGGTGCCGTCTGGACTAGAGCCAGGGTGATTCGCCGCCATAGGCAGCATGCCGACGGCAGCCTCCAGGTCAGGGTCCTTCCGATTCTTGGCGCGCTACATGCCTGACATCAGCGCTTTAGCCTTGTCGAAACACGATTGATCGCAACGATGCATGATAAGCAGTGCCGGCATTCCGGCGCGGGACAGGATTGACATGGTGGCAAAGTCGCATCATCCGGCGCATCTGGACGCGCTCGAGGCTGAGAGCATCCACATTCTGCGCGAGGTGGCCGCCCAGGCGAGCCGGCCCGTGCTGCTCTATTCGATCGGCAAGGACTCGTCGGTGCTGCTGCATCTGGCGCGCAAGGCGTTCTTTCCCGCGAAGCCGCCATTCCCGCTGCTGCATATCGACACGACGTGGAAGTTCCACGACATGATCACCTTCCGGGACGCCACAGTGAAGCGCTTCGGCTTCGAACTGCGCGTTCACACCAACCCCGAAGGGCTGCGCCAGAACGTCAACCCGTTCGATCACGGCAGCAACATCTACACTCAGGTCATGAAGACCGACGCACTGAAGCAGGCGCTGACCGAGGGCAGATACGATGTCGCGATCGGCGGCGCCCGCCGCGACGAGGAGCGCTCGCGTGCCAAGGAGCGGGTGTTCTCCGTGCGTGGCCCCGGTCATAGCTGGGACCCGAAACGCCAGCGCCCGGAACTCTGGCACCTCTACAACGGCAATCTCTCGCCGGGCGAGACGCTGCGCGTGTTCCCGCTGTCCAACTGGACCGAGCTCGATGTGTGGACCTACATCCTCGCCGAGGGCATCGACGTGGTGCCGCTGTATTTTGCCGCCGAGCGGCCGACCGTGGATCGGGACGGCCAGATCATCGTCGTGGACGACGAGCGGATGCGCTTCCGCGAGGGGGAACGGCCGGTGACGCGCCTGGTGCGGTTCCGCTCGCTTGGCTGCTATCCGCTGTCGGCAGCGGTCGATTCTCCGGCAGCCAATCTGGAGGAGATCGTCGAGGAGATGCGCACCACGCGCGTGTCCGAGCGCGCCGGACGCCTGATCGACCAGGATCAGGATGCCTCGATGGAAAAGAAGAAACGCGAGGGCTATTTCTGATGCCCGATTCTCTGTTGCGCGTTCTCGCCTGCGGCTCCGTCGATGACGGCAAGTCCACACTGATCGGACGCCTGCTGTTCGAATGCGGCACCATCCCGGATGACGTGCTGGCAGCGCTGGAACGCGACAGCAAGCGCTTCGGCACGGTCCAGGGCGGCACCGACTATGCGCTGCTGGTCGATGGCCTGGCGGCGGAACGCGACCAGGGCATCACGATCGACGTCGCCTATCGCTTCTTCGAGACGCCGCGTCGGCGGTTCATTCTTGCCGACGCGCCAGGCCACGAGCAGTACACGCGCAACATGGTGACCGGCGCATCCGCGTCGGACCTGGCGATTCTGCTGGTCGATGCGCGCAAGGGCCTGCTGGTGCAGACCCGTCGTCACGCGGCGATCGCCTCGCTGCTCGGGATTCGCCAGCTCGTGCTCGCCGTCAACAAGATGGACCTTGTCGGATTCGACCAGGCGGTGTTTGACAGGATCGTCACGGATTTCTACGCGCTGCTCGGCAAGCTTGGCCCGTTGCAGGTGACCGCCATTCCGGTCTGCGCGCGCGACGGCGACAACGTCACTGTGCCGAGCGCGCGGATGCCGTGGTACTCGGGCACCACGCTGCTCACCGCGCTGGAGGGAGCCGAACCCACATCGCATGTCGCCGAGCGCGCCTTCAGGATGCCGGTGCAGCTGGTGGCCCGGCCTGACCACACATTCCGCGGCTATGCTGGGACAGTGGCGACCGGCACCATCCAGCCGGGCGTGATGCTGGTGAACGCGACATCCCACACCGAAGCCGCCATATCGCGCATCGTGACGATGGATGGCGACCTCACCGAAGCCGTGCCGGGCCAAGCGGTGACGCTGGTTCTGGACCGCGAGATCGACGTTTCGCGCGGCGACGTGTTGGCTGCGGCACCACCGCCCGAGTTGGCCGACCAGGTGTCCGCCTGGGTGGTCTGGATGGACGAGACCCCGCTGTTCCGTGGCCGGGCCTACCTGTTCATGCTCGGCACGCGCGCCGTGGTCGGCACAGTGACCGAAATCACCAACCGGCTCGATGTCGATACGCTCGCGGAAGTGCCGGTGCGCGAGCTGGCGCTGAACGAGATCGGCCGCGTGACGATATCCCTGTCGCAGCGGGTCGCCTGCGAGCGCTATGCGGTAAGCCGTGAACTGGGCGGCTTCATCCTGATAGACCGGCTGTCGCGCAACACGGTCGGCGCCGGCATGGTGACTGATCTGCGCGCCGGGGCGCGCGACGTCTACTGGCATCGCCTGGACGTCGACAAGGCAACGCGCGCCGCACTGAATGGCCAGAAGCCTGCGGTGCTTTGGTTCACCGGACTGTCGGGCGCCGGCAAATCAACGATCGCCAATCTGGTGGAGAAGCACCTGCACGCGCAGGGCCGCCACACCATGAGCCTGGACGGCGACAACGTGCGCCACGGGCTCAACCGGGACCTGGGGTTCTCCGAGGCGGACCGCGTCGAAAACATTCGCCGCATAGCAGAGGTATCGAAGCTGTTCGTCGATGCCGGGCTGATCGTGCTGGTGTCATTCATCTCGCCCTATCGCGCCGAACGCATGTTGGCGCGGGACTGCGTGCGCGAGGGCGAGTTCCTCGAGATCTTCGTCGATACGCCGGTGGACGAGTGCCGGCGGCGTGATCCGAAGGGGCTGTACCGCCGGGCGGATGCCGGGCAGATCCGCAACTTCACCGGCGTCGATGCGCCCTACGAGGCGCCGCTCGATCCGGAGATCAGGCTGCCGACGTTGAGTGCTTCGCCCGAGGCGCTTGCCGAACGGGTCGTGGATGCGTTGCGCCGCCGAGGCATCACCACCTGACGCACTGGCCAGGCTGGCGGCGGAGATCCGCGCCTGCCGGGCCTGTGCAGACCATCTGCCGCTCGGACCGCGGCCGGTGTTCCGCGCATCGGCGACCGCGCGTCTGCTGATCGCGGGCCAGGCGCCGGGCACCAAGGTGCACGAGACCGGCATCCCGTGGAACGATCCGTCCGGCGATCGGCTGCGCAACTGGCTGCGCATGGATCGCGAGACGTTCTACGATGACAGCCGCATCGCGATCGTACCGATGGGATTCTGCTATCCTGGCCGCCTACCTAACGGCGGCGACGCACCGCCGCGGCCGGAATGCGCGAAGCTGTGGCGGGCCAGGTTGCTGGCACTGATGCCGGACATACGGCTGACACTGTTGGTCGGAAGCTACGCGTTGGCGCACGTCCTTGGGCGCGGGGCAATGACGGATCATGTGCGCGGCTTCCGCGTCCGACTGCCGCATTGCTTTGCTCTGCCGCATCCGTCGTGGCGCACCATCGCGTGGGAACGGCGCAACCCTTGGTTTGCCGAGGAAGTGCTGCCGACGTTGCGCGAGGAAGTCGGCCGCGCGTTGGTGGTTGTGTCGGAATGAAGGGACAAATTCGTGCTACCCGTCCGTTAGCGTCGGCCACAACGCATCGGCGCCGCGTGCGCAGACGAATGCGCCGACTCGCGCCGCCCATTCGGCGTCGCCGCCAAACTCGTCCCGCCAGGACCACAGACGCCGCGTGCTGAGCTGCAGCGAATACTCCTTGGTGAAGCCTATCGCGCCATGCACCTGGTGCGCGATCTCCGACGCGAGCGTCGCCGCATCGCCGACGCGCGTCTTGGCGATGGCGATCAGGAACTCCTCCATCGCAGGATCGTCGCACCCAAGCGCCTCAATGCCGGCATCGGCCGCCGCCCCGGCAGCGGCAACCTGTCCGGCCATCACGGCAAGCTGCTGCTGCACCGCCTGGAATTTTCCGATCTGCCGGCCGAACTGCTTACGTTCGCCGGCATACGTCACCGCGGTATCCAGCGCTCGCTCCAGCGCACCCGCCATCAGCACCGCTCGCGCCAGAGCACCGCGGCGATACACCGCGGCCTGGTCGATGCCGGGCGCCACTGGCGCCACGGCATCGCCGGCCACCCGCAGACCGGCGAAGTTCAGCGTGTCGCGCGGTTCCCCAGCCATGTTCCGCCCAGACGCCAGGTCGGCGCCGGACGCACCATCAAGCGACACCGCCATCTCGCCGTCCGGCCCATCGGCGAGCAGCACGATGCGCGCGGCCTGTGCCGCCCAGGGCAGGCGGCTCGCACGGCCCGAAAGCCGCCAGCCGTTGCCGTCGCGCACAAGCGTCAGCCGGTCATCTGCACGCACCGGACCCACGGTCATCGGCTGTTCGCTCACCTCCAGGCCTGCGGCGGACGCAACCCACGCGGCCAGCATCGTCTCGGCCAGCGGGATCGGCGCGGCGAAGCGGCCCGCCACGCGCAGCACGGCAAACAGATCGGACCACTCGGCGTCCGCGCCGCCGGCTGACTCGGGCAGCGCCGCGAGCGGCACACCGGTCTCGCTCACAGCGGCCCACAGCGCATCGGGAAACGTGCCCGCCTCGGCGCGGTCCGCCACCTCCCTGGTGCAATGGTCCTCGAACAGGCGCCCGACGCTCTCCAGCAGCATCCGCGTTTCGTCTCGCATGGCCATCTCCCTCAGCGCAGCCCGAGACCGCGCGCGATAATGCCGCGCAGGATTTCACGTGTGCCGCCCTGGATGGAAAGTCGCGGCGCGTTCATCGTGGCACGCGCAAGCATGGATACATACGTATCCACAGCCTCCAGCTCCGGTTCGGCCGGGAACAGCTGGCGCGCAATTACCGGCAGATCCTGCTCGTAGCGGGTGCCGAGATCCTTTGTCACCGCCGCCTCGGTCAGCGGCTGCAATCCCTCCTGCAGCATGCCCGCGATCGACAGCGACATGCGCCGCAGCGTCGCAAGCTGCGCCACCAGCCGGCCGAGTGCCGCGGCGGTGGCGCTATCGGGATTTGGCCCCGCGACACGCACCATCTCCACCAGCAGCTTGAACAGCACGAGGAAGCGATCGGGTCCGCTGCGCTCGAACGCCAGTTCGCTCGACACCTGACGCCAGCCGTTGCCCACTTCGCCGAACAGCCGATTGTCCTGCACGAACAGGTCCGTCAGGAAGATCTGGTTGAAGTGGTGTTCGCCCAGCAGGTTGATCACTGGCCGTATCTCGATGCCCGGCGAGTTCTTCAGGTCAATAAGGAATTGCGTCGCGCCGGCGTGCCGATCGACCTCCTCCTGTCCCGCCTCGGCCATCTTGCAGAACAGGATCATGTAGTCGGCGCGATGCGCGTTCGACGTCCACAGCTTGCTGCCGTTGATGCGGAACCCGCCATCGACCTTCACCGCGCGCGTCCGCGTGCCGGCAAGGTCCGATCCGGAGTCGGGCTCGCTCATGCCGATGCAGAACGACAGATCGCCTCGCGCGATGCGAGGCAGGAAGTACTGCTTCTGCTCCTCGGTCCCGTAGCGCAGGGATGTTGGGACCGCTTTGGCGGTCCGCAGTCCAGTGGAAGCCGACCGGCGCGCCGGCTGCCAGCATCTCCTCGATCACCACGTAGCGCTCGAACGCGGTGCGCTCGTGGCCGCCGTACTGCTTCGGCCATGTCATGCCGACCCAGCCCTGCTCGGCCATCTTGCGGCTGAACGCCTGGTCGTAGTCGCGGCGGTTGCCGAGCGAGGCGCGGTTGTCGTCCAGGAATGCACGCACGTCCTTGCGCAGTGCTTTCGCGACCGGCGGCAATTCGACCGGATCGAAACGGAATGCCTGGAACGTCATCGGCGCGACCTTCTTTGCGTGCTGCCGAGACGATACCTCAGGCTCTGCCGCCGTGGCACCCCATCAGGCTACGCTGCGCCGTGCGCCTCCTGGTCCTGCAACTCCTTGTCGGCATCGCCGGAATGCCCGGCACTCCGGCGAGACGCAGCCCTTGTGCGTAGTGGTCGCGGTCGCTCCCGCCATCGAGCGGTGAGGTCGCAATCAAGCGCTCCGGAGCGAAGTCGGGTTCGTTCGCCAACAGTCGCCGGCACACTAACGCGGCTCCCTGTATGCGTCGCAGGTGGCCGCGCGCCGACAGATTGCGGCCTGCAAGTGGAGGAGAACGGCGGGTTCAGCTTGCTAACCGCGCGTCCAGCGCCGACCGCCGACGCGCAGTCGCGCCGCAGCAGGTGGATCAGGATGAAGAACGCATCGGACCCGAATATCTCCGCAGGGTCGACCGGGCTTCCGCACAGAGGAATGGCGCAGCATGGGGCCGCAGGCGGTGGTATCAACCCGACTGCGCGTGGCGCCACGCGTCGTGTCGATCCGCAGAAGCTCGCGGTGGGGACATGGCCATAGCAGGTGGAGTAAACTGGTGCGGACAATCGAGTGCCCGCGATCTTAACGTGTGCGGCGCTACGACGAACCTATTTTTTGCAACCGATTGGCAAAGAAACCTGGCGATCAGTCGTATTACGCTCAAGTGATACAGGAATAGATACAGCCGAGCGGCCTCGCACGTTCGTCGCGTTTTGCATATAAAGCCGCCGCTGGATAGAGCCGCTGCAGGCGAATTGACGGTAACGAAACATTAAAAATACGGTAATAAATCGTTAATACAGGTTTGTCGTGCGTATGTCTCTGGAGGACCGGATGGGTCCTCACACAACGAACTCGAAAACCTCAGACACTAACCTCAAAGGAAGGACTCTGATCGATGCAACGCCATACCGCTACCATTCTTGCTGCCGTCACGGATGCCGGCAAGGTCCGCCTCGGCGGCTACGCACCGACCCTCGCCCCCACCGCGGATGCCGGCAAGGTCCGCCTCGGCGGCTACGCACCGACGCTCGCCCCCACCGCGGATGCCGGCAAGGTCCGCCTTGGCGGCTACGCACCGACGCTCGCCCCCACTGCGGACGCCGGCAAGGTCCGCCTTGGCGGATACGCACCGACGCTCGCCCCCACCGCGGATGCCGGCAAGGTCCACCTCGGCGGCTACGCACCGACACTCGCCCCCACCGCCGATGCCGGCAAGGTCCACCTCGGCGGCTACGCGCCGACACTCGCCCCCACCGCCGACGCCGGCAAAGTCCGCCTCGGCGGCTACGCACCGACGCTCGCTCCCACCGCGGATGCCGGCAAGGTCCGCCTTGGCGGCTACGCGCCGACCCTCGCTCCCACCGCGGATGCTGGCAAGGTCCGCCTCGGCGGCTACGCACCGACGCTCGCACACACCGCGGACGCCGGCAAGGTCCGCCTCGGCGGCTACGCACCGACGCTCGCCCCCACCGTGGACGCCGGCAAGGTCCGCCTCGGCGGCTACGCACCGACGCTCGCTCCCACCGTGGACGCCGGCAAGGTCCGCCTCGGCGGCTACGCACCGACGCTCTCGCCCGCACGCTAAGCCGGCCACGTCTCGTCGTTACTGTAGACGGAGTGTGATTCGCGAAGCCAGGTTATCGGACCGGGCCGTGATTGCCCGGTCCGGTCCGCTTTGCACAGCCGAACCAGGACAATCCGAGCATACCACGCTCGACAACTGCAACCTGGTGCCTGACCTGCACCAGTTCATGCCGAGGATGGGACTAGCTCCAGATACGGTGGTGCGGCCTGCACGGACCTTTCACTATTGTGCGCGAAGATGACGCAGGCCGGCCGCCCCCAGCCAAGTCCTCGCTGGATGGCTACGACGCCTCGTGTGCCTGCAACTGTTCCGCCGTCTCGGTTGCACTCTTAGGAACGCCGGCCAGGCGGAGGCCCTCGGCAAACAAACACCGATCACTGTCACGCGCGAGCGGCGTCGTCGCGATGAAGCGCTCCACGGTGAAGTCCGGCTCGATCGCCAGAAGGCGCCTGCGAGCAACCGCCGCCTCCTGGGTCCGACCGAGATGACCGAGCGCTGCCAGATAAGGCTTGAAGCCAGCCGACAGCGCAGAATTCATCTGCGTCACTGCTCTGCCCATAGCCACCGCCGACTCATAGTCCCGCTTCAGCAGATTGATCACCGTGAAAAAGCCATCATAGAGAAAGGCGTGCGGATCGAGCGGCGAGAGTTTCTTGTAGCGGTTGTTCCGCCGTTCCGCTTCGTCCAGATCACCAAGGTAAGCGTATGCGATGGCGGAGAGCGCCCAGGCCATCGCCAGGTTGGGATTGAGCGACAATGCCCGCTCATGCAACGCGATCGCTTCGTGCAGACGCCGGTGCAGAAAGGCGCGCACATGACCGGCGATGGTCAGCGCACGAGCATCGTACGGGTCGAGGGCTACCGCCCGCTCGGCGTGCTGGCCGGCGGCCTCCATCGCCGCCGCCGGATCGTCCGCCCAATCCTGGCCGACCAGGAACACCTGCCAATAGGCGTACCAGGCGTGCGCGGCAGCGTATTCGGGCTCGAGTTCGATCGCGCGAGACAGGTATTCGCCTGCCTGCATGAAGGCCTCGCGCTCCATCCTGCCGATCAGCGGAATAGAACGCAGCATCAGGTCGTAGGCGGTAGCGTCCACCGGCGGCTGGCTGGCGCTGCGCTTGGCCTCGATCAGCAGGATCTCCGGATCGATCTGCGCGACCACCTCCGAGGCGATTTCGTCCTGCAGCGACAGCAGATCGTTGGACTGGCGGTCGAACCGGCGTGCCCACACGACCTGGTTTCCCGCGCGCAGGTCGAGCAGGCGCACAGTGATCCGGATCCGGCTGCGGACCCGCTGTATGGATCCGTCGACCAGAAAGTCGATGCCGAACGTGCGGCGGATTGCCGTCTCGTCGCGGTTTTCCGCGGCGAAGCGCGCCAGGGAGTTGGAGGCAACGACGAACATCCAGCGGAAGCGCGCGAGCGCCGTAGTGATCTCTTCCGTCAGACCGGGGGCGAGATGTGCGTCCTCCTCGGTCGTGCCGACAAGCTGCAGCGGCATGACGCCGACATGTGCGCCACCGCGGGTCGGCCAGTTTCCCTGCGGCCTCGGTTCCACTGTTGGTAGTGGATCGTCGGGCTCCTCATCGACGGGCGGAACCGGCGGTGACTGGGGCGCCGGAGCAGATCGTGGCGGCGCCGGCGGACGCTGCGGGCGCAACGGCATGCGGCTGCCCGAGGGACCGCGGATTTCCGCCAAAAGGCTCTGGGTCTCGGCGGAGGGCGATGCGTCGAGCATATCGGCGAGCACGGCGCGACAGCGGTCATAGGCCTGGATGGCCATGCCGCGCTCGCCGCGCGCCGCGTGCGCCCGCATCAGCGCTCGCCAGGCACCCTCGTGGGCCCGGTCGATCTGGAGCAGACGCTGTGCCGCCGGAATTGCCGCCTCGGGCTCCGCCTGCTCGTTCAGCAGCGCCTCGGCGACCGTGCGGGCGCGGTCACGCAGCCGTTCGCGTTCGGTGGTGAGCCAGGCGTCGAAGGTGGGATCAATGCCGTCCAGACCCTCGAGCAGGTCGCCGTCCAGCAGGGAGAGTGCAGCCGGTTGCTCGGTGGTGGCCCGCATGACCTCTTCCACGTCGACCCAGACCTTGCCTGGGCGCAAGGACAGGTGATCGCGCGTCACCAGCAGGACTTCGGAGCCACCGGGGGCAAGCGCCTCGAGCAGACGGTGAATCTCCTGGCGCAGCGATGCGCGGGCCTGTTCTTCCGGCCGGCGGCTCCACAACAATTCGGCCAGCCGCCCCCGGAGCGCGGGACGCGGCGCTGACAAGGCAATCACGGCAAGCAGCGCACGGGTCTTGCGTCCCGCCGGCAGCACACTCTCGCTGGTGAGTGTCCAGGCCTCCATCTGGCCGATCAGTCGCATCCGTACCACAACCTGGCCGGCAGGGCCTGGCGGCGTGACCTGGGCTAAGGCTCGATGTGAAGTGCCTGCGATCATTGCGTCATTTATGCGGACTTCGGTTGTATAGCCAAGTGCTTCAGCACGCGAAAGCTTAAATTTACCCTTTCAGATCGCCGCTTCGGGGAAGATTTGCCGAACGTCACCTTGCCAGCCCTGATGACAGCGTTCCAGCCAATATTCTGCCTGGGTCGGGCCACCTTCGATGATTGCCTCCAGCGGCGCCAGGTAACCCGACTCGTCCTCGCCGGCGGCATTCAGCCGAGCCCGGGCGCGCAGGCCGTCGCGTGCAATGGCGATCGTGTCCGGCGCCAGATCGCGCAGAGTGCCGCCCCGCCAAGCGGAATCGAGTCCCTCGCGCGGCACGGCCGCCCGGAGTGTCACGGCATCCTCCCAGCCCGCGCCGCGCAGCAATGCCTCGGCCGCGGACAATGCAGCCTCGTCATACAGGAGACCGACCCAGAACGCCGACTGCGCCACCATCATGTCCAGCCGCCCGGCGTCGGCACCGCGCATCTCCAGGAAGCGCTTGATCCGCACATCGGTGAACACCGTCGTGATATGGTCCGCGAAGTCGCCGACGGTGGCAACCGCGCCCGCGACATTATGCAGTCTGCCCGCCATGTAGTCGCGGAACGAAGCCCCGGCGACGTCGATATATTCGCTATTTCGATAGACAAAATACATCGGCACTTCGTCGACCAGCCACTGCGCATATCGCTCGAAGCCGAACCCAGGCTCGAACATGACCGCCGGAATGCCGGAGCGCTGATTGTCGGTATCTGTCCAGACATGCGCCCGGTAGGAGAGGAAGCCGTTCGGCCGGCCTTCGGTGAAGGGAGAGTTGGCGAACAGTGCGGTCGCCAACGGTTGCAGCAGCAGCGACACGCGCAGCTTCCTCACCATGTCCTGTTCCGACGCATAGTCCAGATTGACCTGCACGGTGCAGGTGCGCGTCATCATGTCCAGGCCAAGTTTTCCCACCTTCGGCATGTAGCGCCGCATGATGTCATAGCGGCCCTTCGGCATCCGCGGCATCTCCTCGCGCGTGGCGATCGGGTGGAAACCGAGCGGCGCCCAGCCGACCTGCATGCCGCGCGACACGCTACGTACCTCGTCGAAGTGTGCCTCGAATTCCGCCATCGTCTCGTGCAGAGTCTCGAGTGGTGCGCCCGACAGCTCGAGCTGACCGGCGGGTTCCAGCGATATTGCCGCGTCGCCCTGCTTCAGCCCTATGATGTTGCCTCGATCCGTGATTGGGGTGCCGCCGAACCGGGTGAGCGCGCCAAGCAGATCGTGAATTGACGCGGGTTGGCCATCGGCCGGCTCGTACGGTGGGGCTGCCAGGTCCGCGTGGCGGTATCCGAACTTCTCATGCTCGGTGCCGATGCGGAACTGCTCAGGCGGCTTGCAGCCGGCGGCGATATAGTCGGCCAGTTGCTTGACCGACGTTATCTGGGTCGCGTCGGCGTCTCCGGGATTGGACATGTCGCTCCCAGGCGTGGCGGGTTCGGGTGCATGGTACTAGCCGCAATTCCCTGCCTGCAACAACGCGAGCCCGGCGATGCAGGCGGTCTCGGCCCGCAGGATGCGCGGGCCGAGCGATACGACGGTTACAAAGGGATGGATCCGCATGGCTTCAAGTTCCGCCGGCGTGAAGCCGCCCTCGGGGCCGACCAGTAACGCGGCGGGTCCGTGAGCCGGGACGAGAGCGGGTGCGACAGAGCGTTCGGCCGCCACGAAGAGCTGTCGGCCGGGCTCCCAGTCCCCCAGCAGTTTCGTGAGTGGGCGCGGCGTGTGCAGTCTGGGCACTGTCAGCCGCTCGCATTGTTCCGACGCCTCGAATGCGATGGCGCCAAGCCGGGCCTCGTTCACCCGGTGCGCATTGGTCCGCTCGGTGATGACTGGGAGGAGTGCCGCGACCCCCAGCTCGGTGGCCTTCTGCACGACAAGGTCGGTGGCGTCGCGCTTTAGCAGTGCGAACACCAGCCACAGATCCGGCTCGGAGCCCTGCGGACGCAGATTGTGCCCGACCAGCAGGGTTACCCTGTCGCGCCGGATGGCCTCGATTTGAGCTACGAATTCTCCGTTGCGCCCGTTGAACAGCCGCACCGCGTCACCGATGCCGCGACGCATGACAGTACCGAGATAGTGCGCCTGCGCCGCGGTCGCCTCGATCATCGTACCGGCGGCAAGCGGCTCGTCAACATACAGGCGGATTGACCCGAATAGCATGACGGGCAGAGTAGCAGGCATGCAGTCACACACCGACATCGTCGCCACCGGCTGGGTTGCCCTGTTGCCGAAGTCCTGGCTGCCCTGGCTGCTGCTGGCCCGCGTGGACCGCCCGATCGGGATCTGGCTGCTGTTCCTGCCTGGGCTTTGGGGCATCCTGCTGTCCGGGGCAGCACCTTGGGAATCGGTGCGCCTGATTGCGCTGTTCGCCATTGGAAGCGTCGTGATGCGGACCGCCGGCTGCGTGGTGAATGACCTGTGGGACCGCGACATCGACCGCAAGGTGGCGCGCACCGCGGCCCGTCCGCTTGCGTCCGGTGTGTTGCGCCCCGTCCAGGCGCTGGCCTTTCTGGGAGCGCTGCTGCTTGTGGGCCTGGCGATCCTGCTGCAGCTCAATCGGCCGGCCCAGCTTCTCGGCGTCGCCTCGCTGCTGCTGGTGGCGCTGTATCCGCTGGCCAAGCGGGTCACCTGGTGGCCGCAGCTCATGATGGGCTTCACCTTCGGCCTCGGTGCGCCGCTCGGCTATGCCGCCGGCGCGGGCCGGCTAGATGCGGCCTGGGCGGTGCTGTATGGCGCCGCGATCCTTTGGGACCTCGGCTTCGACACGATCTATGCGCACCAGGATCGCGAGGACGATGCCCTGGTCGGTGTCAAGTCGACAGCGCGGCTGTTCGGCGAGCGTACCGCGCCGTTTCTTGCGGTTTGCTTCGCGGGGACGCTGTTGCTGCTTGCCCTCGCCGGCTGGTTCGTCGGGCTGGGCGGCTGGTTCTATCCGGCGCTTGTACTTCCCGCCTTGTTGTTCGGCTGGCAGGTGACAAGGCTTGACATCCACGACCCTGGTTTGTGTCTGCGTTTGTTCAAATCAAACCGCGAGGCCGGACTGGCAGTTGCTGCCGCGATCCTGATCGGCTGGGTGTGATTTCTGATCTCAGGTGATAACGTGATCAATCTGTTGGTGCGGCGCGGAATATAGCACTGAACGACCGGTGCGCGCCGCTGACCGTCAGCAGCAATGACGCGAGGACACTGTGGACACGGCCAAATTCACTCTGAGCATCGGGCAGATCCGGATGGGCGGCGATCTTGGTAGTTGGCTGAAAAAGGTTCGATCCCAGCGGCGCTACTGCGTTCTACAATTCGGCGTAACAATTCGCGCTTGGCCAGCGTGCGCCGCTCACCGGTGTTACGCATTTCCCGATCATCAATCTCAGTCAAACCGACTATCTGTCGCCATGCTTCCCTCTCGCGACAGAAATTTTCGAGGCTTTGAATTTGGTCAGGTATCTTTTTCGCGCTCCAGGCCCAATAGAGATGGATCGCCGCTCTCTTGATGATTGCGACGAACAAGATACGCCGTGTCCCGGATTGAAGGGATATAGCAAAATATGCCGAGATATGCCACGTACCGCATTGTCAAAGCGCGATCGGATGTATGCGAACAATGGTATGCGCTGTCCGGATAGCGACATCGCTCTACTCGGGCGACAGCGACGTGAGAACACCTTGCGCGCGCGAGGGTATCGAATGTCGTGGTGTGTGGGACCCGCCGCCCCGCCCTGCGGACCCCCAATCGTCGCTGCCCTTGTGAGATCAGGCTGAACACCAGCACGCGCGCGAACACGGTTGATGCGGGCGCGTTCGTCCTGGCGCACACCGTACTCGCCAGCGCGTCTCTGGTGCCTGAGATCAGCCTACGCCTCGCCACCGAGATCACGCCGATCTGGCAGGCGACCGAGGCTTGGCTGGCGGAGCACAACGTTGCCCCGCCCTTCTGGGCGTTCGCCTGGCCTGGCGGTCAGGCGCTGGCTCGCTACGTGCTGGACCATGCCGCCACTGTCGCGGGCCGCCG
>DATMND010000476.1:0-3095 GCA_035569235.1 Acetobacteraceae bacterium
CTAGGCGCTCGGCCGAGCTATGACGATGGGGCACGCGGTGGCGCATGGCCGCCGGCGTGTGCCGGCAGGGCAACCGCATTCCTTGCGTGATGGTCCGCCGTGTCGAGTGCCTGGACGGCCGGACTGGTGCCGGTGACGCGCGGAGCCGGTCGGACGCTGGCTGACCGCGATGGGAGGAACCATTGTCAGCGACCAGGAACACCGCGACGCGCCGAACGATACGGTTGTTTGCGCATGATCTGAACGATGAGGCGCTCGAAAGCGGCGATGCCGTTCTTGCGCTCGCAGCGACCAAAAAGCTTGGCTCGCTGCACGTCCCACGCAGCGAGGTAGGCCAGCGCGCCGGCTCGAGCGTATTCGTGCTCAACATAGATCGGGCGCCCGGGGGCTGGTGGCAATGAACGATGCCTGCGCCGCCTGGCCTGGATACTGGTCTTCTCGTCGACGCAGAATACGTAATCGCGCGGCCCCAGCGCTGCACCTTTCCACCGGCGTTGGTAGAGATCGGTGACACGGCCGGCTTTGCGGGCAACTTGCGGATCGCGCGGGAATATCCAGTTGCGATGGCGCCATGTACGCAATGCGGCCTGGCCAAGCCAGCGCCAGAGCGTCGTGCCACTGATTTTTGCCTCAAGACCGCTCGCCACTGCCTTCTGTCGCAAACCAGCGACAGACCATCGTGCCAGGGGAAGGCCGCGACGCGACGGCAGCTCACAAGCAAGCGCCCCCGCCTTCGCAGGGGCAGGCTCATCGCAACCACAACACCGGGGGGAAAAGCGCGCTGGTCGCCCGCCGCGCGGCTGCTCGTCGAGGCCCGGCAGCCGCTCGTAATAGAAGCGCTGACGCCATTGCTGACGATTTGGCGCGGCATGCGCAGACGTGCGGCGATGCAATCGTTGCCAAGCCCGTTGCCAAACCCCTGGCTCGCCAGGAGCACGATCTTGGCCCGCATGACATTACGATGCGGCGACGTATTCTCCTTGGACCGAGCGTCCAGTTCGGCTTGCTCCTATTGCGCCAGCGGGGGGTCGCACGCGGCACCTTCAAGACCAGTCATTACAGCCTTCGCTTCTTCCTTCACCACACGCTCGGCCAGGCCTGGGGGCTGTTCGGGGAAAAAAAGATCGCCTCGCCACGACAGAAGCGGCTGCCTGACGCCCGATCGGATGAGCAAGTTCGGCAACTGCTCAGCGGCATCCGCAACCCGGTCCACAAAACTTGCCTCGCCGTCATGTATGCGTGCGGTCTGCGCATCAGCGAGGTCACAACGCTGGAGGCAGGCGCTGTTGACCGGGCCAACCAAGTGCTGCGCATCATCGGTACGTGCTTGCCCCCGCGAAAGCGGGGATGACAATGAATGCAGCAGCTTTATCCTACGCCGGTTGCAGCGTCTTGCGCAGAAAGCCGGTGCGCTGCGTCGCGCTCGCCATCAGGAACGCGGCGTCTGCGCCGGACAGGATGAAGCGTGCGCCCATCTCTATGTAGCGCTGCATGATCGGCTCGTTGTAGATGCCCGCCATGCCGGGAAACTTCCCGTGCTTGCGACTGGCAGCGATCATCTTCTGATACGCGTCCGCCACGCGTTCATTGCCGAAGTCGCCGGGGATGCCCATCTCGGCGCACAGATCATTGGTGCCGATAAGCAGCACGTCCACACCGGGCACCCCGGCGATCTCGTCGGCATTCGCGATCGCAGTCGGTGTCTCCAGCATCACGACAGTGAGATTGGCCGCGTTCAGCGCCTTGGCCGCCTCGCCGGTGCTGACAGAGCGCAGACTGTAATGCGGCCCGATGCCACCCATCGAGCGATGGCCGATCGGCGGATATTTCAGCTTCTGCACCACCCCGCGTGCTTCCGCCGCGGTATCGACGTGCGGCACCACGATGCCGAGCGCGCCGTTGTCCAGCACACGCGTCGCGATGGAGTATTCGCCGTTTGGTACGCGCACGATCGGTGCGATGCCGGCATCCAGCGCGGCTACCGCGATCTGCGCGGCGGCCTCGATGGTCATCGTGCCGTGCTCGAGGTCCAGGAACAGCCAGTCGAAGCCTGCGCTCTTCATGGCGATGGCGATTTCCACGCTGCGTGTCATGCGCACGCCGGTTCCAAGAGACAGGTCGCCCTGCTCCAGTCTTTCGCGGGCAACGTTGCGGATTATCATGACGTTTCCTTTTGTCTGTTCAGCGCCAACGTGTGACAATGGCCTGTCGCTCAGTCAATGTCGCCCCTTCTCGCGCAGCACCAACCCGAAGGAGGAAGTACGGTGGCAAGTGATTTGCCCACGATTGCTCATTCCAGAAAAATGGTGCCGTCACGCGCGCTTGGTGCCGGCGCGGTGGGGGCGCTCGCTCTCGGCGCGCTGGCAATCGGCGCCTTGGCTGTCGGACGGATGGCAATCGGCCGTATCGCGATCGGCCGTGGACGCATCGATCAGCTGCATCTACGGCGGTTGGCGGTTGATGAGCTGAAGGTCGGCCGAATTGTCCGGGATTGACCACGCAACAGGGACGGAGCACGCAGCCCGGCATGACAGCCGCCTATCTTGATCCGCGTTCCGGCCAGACATTCTCGCTGGACCAGCCCCGCTGGTGCGGACCCGATCACGCACCGCTCCTGCTGACATCGCTCCCGGGCATACGCCGTGTCGAGATCGATGCCACCACGCGCAGCCTCTGGCGTTACCGCGCCGCGTTTCCCATGCAGGTGGATGCGCCGATCAGCATGGGCGAGGGCTGCACGCCGCTGATCCGTCGTGTGCTGCACGGCGCGCCGGCGCTGCTGAAATGCGAGTGGTTCATGCCCACCGGCAGCTTCAAGGACCGCGGCGCCAGCGTGATGCTGTCGCTGTTGCGCGCGCAGGGCATTCGCGATGTGCTGGAGGACAGTTCCGGCAACGGCGGCGCCGCGGTGTCCGCCTACGCCGCCGCGGGAGGCCTCAATGCCACCATCATGGCGCCCGCCTCCACCAGCCCGGCGAAGACGGTGCAGATGCGTGCGCACGGCGCCAGCGTGGAACTGATCCCCGGCACGCGGCAGGACACCGCCGATGCCGCCATTCGCCGTTCCGAAACTACCTTCTACGCCAGCCACAACT
>DATMND010000477.1:0-3852 GCA_035569235.1 Acetobacteraceae bacterium
ATGCCGGTTGGATATCGCAGTCCAATGGTTCTGTGACGCTGGTCGATGTCGCGGCACTGGCCTCCTTTTTGTGCGATCACGCGGAGATGTAGGGACGTCGATACCCCCGCCTAATTCATCACCTGGATCATCTCGCGCACGCGCGGATAGACCTCGCGCGTCCACCGTCTGCCGCTGAATACGCCGTAATGGCCGACGCCGGTCTGCACGTGGTTCTGCTTCAGGTTGACAGGAATGCGGCTGCACAGATCGAGCGCCGCCATCGTCTGGCCGATCGCGCAGATGTCGTCGCGCTCGCCTTCCACCGTCAGCAGACCCGTGCGGCGGATCGCGGCGGGCCGCACCGGCCGGCCGTGCCAGGTCAGCTCGCCTCGTGGCAGGTCGTGGGTCTGGAACACGCGCTGTACCGTCTCGAGGTAGAACTCCGCCGGCAGGTCCATCACCGCGCCGTATTCGTCGTAGAACTTGCGATGCGCCTCCGCGCTGGCCACGTCGCCTCCCGCCAGGCTGCGAAACTGGTCGAAATGGGCATTGATGTGCCGATCCAGGTTCATGCTCAGGAAGGCCGAGAGCTGCACGAAGCCCGGATAGACCCGCCTGAACGCGCCGGGGTGGCGCCAGGGGACGGCGCTGATCAGGTGCCGCTCGAACCACTCGATCGGCCGCGATTCAGCGAGTTCGTTGACCTTGGTCGGGTTGACCCGCGTGTCGATCGGCCCCGCCATCAGGGTCATGCTGCGAGGCTGTGCCGGATCGCCGGCCTCCGCCATGACCGCGGCCGCGGCAAGTGCTGCCACCGCCGGCTGGCATACCGCGACGATGTGACTGCCCGCACCCATCACGCCAAGCCAGCGGATGATGTGGTCGATGAACTCATCCAGCCCGAAGCGTCCCTCGGACAGCGGCACATCGCGCGCGTTCTTCCAGTCCGTGATGTAGACGTCGTGGTCCGGTAGCATCACCTCGACCGTGCCGCGCAACAACGTGGCGAAGTGGCCCGACATCGGCGCCACCACCAGCACGCGCGGCTGGGGTGCGGTGCCGTCCTTGCGGAAATGCAGCAGCGTGGCGAACGGCGTATCGTCTGCCGCCTCCTCGATCACGGGGATGCGCTGCTCGCCGAGCGTCACCGACCCGAACCCGAATGGCGGCCGCTCATGCGTGAGGCCTGCCTCGGCGAACAGCGTCAACCCGGCGGCGATATGACGCATCGCAGGTGGCGTGCAGGCGCCGCAATCGAACAATTCCGTCAGTCCGGCGCCGAGGCGCGCAAACTGGCGCATCGAGTGCATCAGGTCCGCCTGTGCCTGGTAAAGCTGATACATCATCGGCCAGCGGACGGCTGCATCCATTCGGTTGTCGGGGGGGTGTGTTCGCGTGCTATATTGCGATGCAGCATGGACCGATCGGTGAGGAAATGCAACATGTCTGACACGAACCTTCTGATCAGTAGCAAAAACTACTCCTCGTGGTCGCTGCGCGGCTTCCTGCTCGCCCGGCTGGCGCGCCTGAAGTTCGAGGAGCAGGTGGTTGATCCCGAGCACCCCAACACGCGGGCGGAACTGCTGATGCGGGCTTCATCCATCCGCGTGCCCTGCCTGATCCATCACGGGGTGACGGTGTGGGACACGCTGGCGATCGCCGAATACCTGAACGAGGTGTGCCCGCACGCCGGCCTTTATCCCGGCGATCGCATGGCGCGCGCTCGCTGCCGCTCGATCGCGGGGGAAATGCATTCCGGCTTTTCCGCCCTGCGATCATCGTTGCCGATGAACCTTCGGACCGAGGGCCGCCGCATCGCCATCTGGTCGGCGGCACAGGCCGATATCGACCGGATCACCGAGATCTGGCGCGAGTGCCTGGACACCTGGAAGGGGCCATGGCTGTTCGGCCGCCGGCCAACGGTCGGCGATGCCATGTATGCGCCGGTCGTCACCCGCTTCCGCAGCTACGCCGTGCAGGTCGATCCGGTGTCCGCCGCGTATTGCAAACACGTCTGGACCTGGCCGGACCTGGCCGAGTGGGTCGCGGCGGCGCAGCTTGAACCGGAGCAGATCGAGGAACTCGAAGTTGAGTTCTGACCGGCCGGCGCGCCTGCTCAGGTGATCGTGCTCCAGGGCATCGGTGTCGGCACCGGAACCGGGCCCTCCACATCCAGGGTCTTGAAGTCGGTCGGCCCGACCACCTCCAGGTATTCCAAGTCCGGCGAGTAATCGAACAGGTAATGGGTGATTCCGGGGCGTTGGTGCACGCAGTCGCCGGCTGCGACCAGGTGCTCCTCGCCCTCGTACATGAAGCGCGCCCAGCCCTTCAGCATGAGAACGATATGGAAGTCGGCGACATGCTGATGCCAGCCGGTACCCTCAACCGGTGGGCTGTTGGCCTTGACCAGTTGAGCCAGCACGCGCCCGCCGGTCGCATCGGCAACGCCGAGGTCGCGGTAGAGGAAGAAATCGCGAAGACCCTCGCCGACCCATGGCGTGTCGCCAGGCTTGATGTGGGCGAATGTGTTGACGGCAGGTTTGTCCAGCATCGGGCACACTCCCTTGTTGCGTTCGAGAGCTGCTTCCGGCTGCCTCCTCCCCGTCGCATCCCGTCTGTCACGCGGGATGCTGCAATGCAGCGTGGCACGGCGCCGGCCGGCAGGGCAACAGCTTTCTGGGGTTGGCACGCGCATCTGGACAAGCGCGGGATGCCTGTAACTATAGCTGCCTGGATGATTTTGCTCCGTGAAGATCATGAGGGACGGATCGATGTCAGTTGGCTTCAGGTTTGGTTTCGCGGCGCTCCTGGCACTGTTCGCAACGGGCGCGGCCACGGCAGATGATGGGTCGTTCCAATGGCAGACGGTGGGGGCTGCGACCTATGCCAATGCCTGCGGTATCTGCCATCAGGCGAACGGCCAGGGCGTGCCGGATGCTTTCCCCCCGTTGGCGGGACACGCGCCGGAGGTACTGGCGCAGCCGGGGGGTCGCGACTACCTCGCGCGCCTCGTGCTGTATGGGTTGCAAGGGCAGATCGCCGTCAACGGCAAAACGTTCAATGGCATGATGCCGCCGTGGGGCGACGCGCTAAACGACGAACAGCTTGCCGGGGCGCTCGATTTCGTGCTGCACAGTTGGGGGAATGACAAGGCTTTGCCGGACGGGTTCCAGCCGTTCACGCCCGCCGACATCGCCGCCGCCCGCGGCACGAAGATGACCGCCGTCCAGGTGTACGCACTTCGCGGACAGACCGCGCCCGCGCCGGCGGCGCCGGCCGAGGCGTTGGTCCCGCCGTCATTCACCGAGGAACAGGCCGATCGTGGGCATGCGGCCTATCGTCGCAATTGCCAGGATTGCCATGGCACCGATCTGAACAATGGCGAATTCGGCGGCGCGCCGTTGACCGGGCAGTACTTTGCCCGCCATTGGGGCAACGGCAACGTCGCCGCGCTGTTCGGGTTCATGCGCTCGAAGATGCCGCCGGATCGGCCAGGCAAGCTGAACCCGCAGACCTACGCCGACCTGACGGCGTTCCTGCTGGTCAAGAACGGGTATCAGGCCGCGCAGACGGAGCTGCCGCCGGACCCTGCGGCACAGGAGCACATGGACCTCAAGCGGTAGCAGCGCGGTGGGCGACCTGACGCTGCAGCAGGTCGTGCTGCGGATCGGTGCTGTGCTGTTGATCGCCTCGGTGCATGGCTTTGCGGTCGCCGCGACTGCTTGCGCGATGGGCGATGCGGGGCCGCGCTACGATGGCCGGCTGGGGTTGAGCCCGTTGCGGCATGTCGATCCGATCGGCGGGCTGCTGGTGGTGTTGTTTACCGTCGGTTGGATCCGTCCAGTCGCGGTGGATCCCGGCGGGCTGCGG
>DATMND010000478.1:0-8645 GCA_035569235.1 Acetobacteraceae bacterium
TCAAGCTCGCATGCGAGCGGCACCACGCCCTGATACACCGTCGCGCCCTTGCGTGTGAGGTGCAGCAGGCGGCCACGCCCATCCCGCGGGTCCTGCGTCTGCCGCAGCAGGCCGCGCGCCACCAGGCTTGCAGCGGCTCGGGAAACCTTCACCTTGTCCATCGCCGTCCATTCGCCGACCGCGCTTGGCGACAGCGTGCCGAAACGGCCGATCATCGCCAGCACGCGCCATTCCGGAATGCTCAGGCCGTAGGCCTCGGAATAGCGGCGGGCAAACAGTCGAGATACCCGGTTGGCGGCAACTGACAGTCTGTAGGGTAGAAATTCCTCCAGCCTGAAAACCTCCCCGGTCAGCTTCGGCTTCGGCATTGCCGTGCGTCTTCTTTGTTCTGTTATCATTGGAAACCGTTCCCCAGTCGCGCCACCCCTGGTATATCGCGGATACAAGCGGCGGGAAACCGGGGTAGGCATTCCGAGTTATTCCGCTGCGGGCGTATGGCACAACCGATGGCAATAACCGAGCAGGACGAACATGTGTGACACGATCGTAGCTCTGTCTGGCGCCACCGCGACGGGAGGCGTGCTGTTCGGCAAGAACAGCGACCGGGAACGCAACGAGGCGCAGACTGTGGAGTTCTTCGCCGGCGCGCATCACGCCGACGGCGCGCGCTTGAACTGCACGTATATCGACATCCCACAGGTTCGCGAGACATTCGCGGTGCTGCTGTGCCGGCCGTTCTGGTTATGGGGGGCCGAAATGGGCGCCAACGAACATGGCGTGGTAATCGGCAACGAGGCGGTACACGCGCGTATCCCTCCGCAGCAGGAGCCGGCGCTGCTCGGCATGGACCTGTTGCGTCTTGCCCTCGAACGCTCCGCCAGCGCGGCTCAGGCGGTCGACGTGATCACGACTTTGATCGAGCAATACGGCCAGGGCGGCAGTTGCGGCCATGTAACGACGCGCTACTACCATAACTCTTTCATAATCGCCGATCCGCGTGAGGCCTATGTACTGGAGACCGTCGGACGCATGTGGGCGGTCGAACGCGCCGACGGCATCCGTTCGATTTCCAATGCCTACAGCATCGGCCGAGGTGCAATGCGGACGAGCGCGAGTCTGATCGGCCATGCACGGAAGGAAGGCTGGTGCCGGGGCGCTGAGGACCTCGATGTGGCAGCCTCGTTCAGCGACATGAAGCAGGACGCGATCAGCCATGGCCACGCCCGTTGCATGCGTTCAACTGCATTGCTGCAGCGCTCTGCCAACCAACTGCGTGCGGCTGACGTGATGGCGATCCTGCGCGACCACGGTGCGACGGCGGAATCCGACCCCGACTGGCATCCGCAGGACACAGCGAACCGCACGATCTGCATGCACGCGGCGGACGGCGATAGGGGAGGGCAAACGGTCGGCTCGTTGGTATCCGAACTGTCGGGCGATCGTATTGTGCATTGGGTGACCGCGACCGCTGCCCCCTGCACGTCAATCTTCAAGCCGGTGTTGCCTGGCATTGCGTTGCC
Organism: Acetobacteraceae bacterium; assembly: GCA_035569235.1. GTDB lineage: Bacteria > Pseudomonadota > Alphaproteobacteria > Acetobacterales > Acetobacteraceae > JAMXLO01. Next base: position 1,521 of record DATMND010000478.1, read on the forward strand.
GACACATGGTCCGCGACCGACCGACCGGTTCGAACCGAGCGCCCTTTGGTGGCGCCATGAACAGTTGCATCGTGCCATGCTGGAGGAATTCCCGATCCACCTCGCCGCCATTCGGGCCGAACGCGACGCGCTGGAAGTGGCCTTCCGCACACGCATCGACGGCGTGGTGACCGACGGCACGGATGCCGATCGCACGCAGGCCGTCGCCGAGTGCTGGGCTGACGCCGACAGCACTGAGCGCCGCTGGCTCGACGAGGTCGGCGCCGTCGGCGAGCGGGTGATGCGGCCCGGTTATCGCACAAGCTGGCGCGAGATGAATCGGCTGGCCGGATTGGAGGAACCAGAGGCAGCCGGGTAGTCGGCGCCCGATTTTCACGTCATGGCCGGGCTTGACCCGGCCATCCGTTGTGACACTTGTCCGCGGCAGATGGCCGGGTCAAGCCCGGCCATGACGGTGACAGAGGGAGTGTTCGACGGTAACGCGCCAGGTCTCAGACAGGCGCCAGCGCCAGCAGGCCGTAGCCGGTGATCATTGGTGCATGGTAGGTGCGCTGCACCCGCTTCACCGACGGCCCGAGCGCGGAACGCATCGCGAGCCAGTTGATCATCTCGATCCCCTCGGTGCCGCCGCGCTCCATATAGTCACGGTGCGACAGGCTAGCCAGCACCTCCGGCTCGTCCTCGATCTGGTCAAGGAACTGATTGTCCCATTCCTGGTTGACAAACCCGAAGCGCGCGCCTTGCAGTTGGTGTGACAGGCCGCCGGTGCCCATCACGACGACATTTATGTCCTTTTCGTAGCATTCGACCGCGCGCCGCACCGCGGCTCCCAATTTGTAGAGCCGCCGAGCCGTCGGAATTGGATGCTGAATCACGTTCACCGCAATCGGCACCACCGGCGTGCGCCAATTCGTATCGGCGAGCATCGGCATGAAGGACATGACGCCGTGGTCGATCGACATCTCCTGGCAGATGGTCGGATCGAACTCGTCCTCCACCAGACAGCGCGCAAGGTGCCAGGCAAACTGCGGATCGCCGCGCATGTCCGGCAGATCCCGCTTGCCCCAGCCCTCGTCCGCCTGCGGATGCACCTCGCAGGCGCCTAGCGCAAAGGTCGGGTAGGCGTCGAAGAAGAACCGGTTCATGTGGTCGTTGTAAACGATCACGTAGAGATCCGGTCGCAGCGATTCCAGCCAAGCGCGCACCGGTGCGTAGCCGTCGAACAAAGGTGCCCACATCGGATCTTTCTGCTGGCCCTTGTCGTACACCGTGCCGAACGATGGCGCGTGCGAAGAACCGATGCCGCCAACAACCCGACCCATGGTCAGTGTCCCTTCCGACTTGCCATGAACTCCTCCAGTGTCCGACCGCTTGTGTGCGCTCCGACCTGCAGCAGGGACTGGCCCAGTGAACCGGCGATCTTGATCAGGAGATAGATGCTGCAACCGGCGTCGTTCATTGCCTTCCAGTCACGCTGTCGCACCATTTCGACCTCGGTTTCGTCGAGGCCCATCTCGCGCGCGTAGCCCAATTCGTCCGCGACAAACCGCGCACGATGACCCGCATCGGTCAGCGACATCGCCATGCGGTTGAGCCGGTAACCTGCATGCGCCCTCTCGCCGGTGAACACCGGCGTGCCGGCAATCATCTCGTCCATGGCAAATGCCTCACTATTTCAAATGGCGATCCCATAGGGCAAAAATTTTCGTCCATGTCGTCTCGGACGCGAGCGTGTCGTACACCGCACGCTCCGCGAAGCAGAAGCCGTGATGCGTTCCAGGGAATACTTCCACCGTCGCCTTCGCGTCAACCTTGTTCAACGCCGCCTTCAAATCGGGAATAACGTTCGCCGGGACCGACTGATCGTGTTCCGCGAACGCATAGTAAAGTTCGCCCTTGATCTTGGCGAGCGACAGGTGCGGCGAGTCCTCCTTGTCGGTGACGATACCCACGCCGTACAGTGACGCGGCCGCGGCCATGCGGTGGGGAAATGCCGCCGCCACCGAGGTGATGTAGCGCCCGCTCATGCAGTGTCCGACGCAGCCGACCGGCCCCGGCTTCACGCGGTCGTTCGCGTCGAACCAGGCGAGCATCGCAGCCGTGTCGTCGTTGACAAAGGGAATGCTCAGGCTGTTCATCGATGCGCGGATCACGCCCGACATGCCATCGTCCCGGCGCGGAATGTCGAACCGCACGGTGCCCAGCCGGTAGTACATGTCGGGCAGCAGGCAGACATAGCCGTGCTTGGCAATGCGCCGCGCCATGTTGCGCAGTTCTTCGCGGATGCCCGGCGCGTCCATGTAGAAGATGATGCCCGGAGACTGATCAGAGCGGTCAGGAGCGGCCATGAATGTCGGCATCTTGCCGTGTTTGGTCGTGACGATGGTTTCGCTCTCGATCATCCTGACGCCTCCGAAGATCGGGTTTCGTGGGTCCGGCCATTGTTGCCCCGCTGGCCAGCCGGCGCAACTGCGCGGCATACTGCGCGTCCGGGGCTCGGGGGAACAGGAATGACGGTGGACACCATTAACCGGCTGCTGAGCGATGCAGCGAGTTCAGGCAGCGTGCCTGGCGTTGTTGCGCTGGCGGCGGATCGCAACGGCACACTGTACCAAGGCGCGTTCGGCACACGCAGCAAGGCCGACGGCCCACCGATGGACCTGGACACCGTATTCCGGATCGCCTCGATGACCAAGGCGGTCACCGGCGTCGCGGCGATGCAGTGCGTCGAGCGCGGGCAGCTCGCGCTCGATCAGCCGGCCGGCGAAATCATGCCGGAGCTCGCCGATCCGCAGGTGCTCGACGGCTTCGACGCAGACGGCAAGCCCCGTCTGCGGCCGGCGCAGCGCAAGATCACGCTACGGCAGCTGCTCACGCACACAGCGGGCTTTGTCTATCACGTTTGGAGCGCGGAGCTGAACCGGTACGTCGAAGCCACCGGCGCTCCCACCGTGTTGTCGGGCAAGCTCGCCGCACTGAACATGCCGCTTGCCTTCGAACCGGGCGAACGCTGGGAGTACGGCATCAACATCGACTGGGCCGGCCGTATGGTCGAGACAGTAAGCGGCCAGGACCTCGATGCCTACATGCGCGAGCACATATTCATCCCGCTTGGCATGTACGACACCGGCTTCATGCCGGGCTCGGATCAGACAGCGCGCACCGCGCAGACGCATGCGCGAAATCCCGACGGATCGCTCGAACCGATCCCACCGCAGCCGCAGACGAAACCGGAATTCTTCGCCGGCGGTGGCGGGTTGTTCTCCACCGGCCCGGACTATGTGGCTTTCCTGCGAATGGTGCTGAACGGTGGGGTTCTCGACGGCGCGCGTATACTCAAGCCCGAGACAACCGCCCTGATGGCGCAGAACCATATCGGCGACCTCAGCGTCCAACCTTTGAAGTCCCAGAGCCCTACAGTGTCGAACGACGCCGAGTTCTTCCCCGGCATGACGAAGAAGTGGGGCTTGAGTTGGCTGATCAACGCCGAGGACGTGCCTGACAGGCGAAGCGCCGGCAGCCTCGCCTGGGCGGGGCTGTTCAACACCTACTACTGGCTGGACCCAAAGAAGCAGGTGGCGGGCGTGCTGCTGACCCAGGTGCTGCCGTTTGCTGATCCCACTGTGCTACGTCTGCTCGATGACTTTGAGAGCGCCGTGTACCGGACCGCGACCGAGAGCGTGTCCAATGCCTGAGAGAACCGAGAGCAACGCCAACCCCTACCTTGCACTGGGCGTGCGTCCGTTCATCAACTGCTGCAGCGTGCGAACGATGCATGGCGGCAGCCTGATGTTGCCGCAGGTGCGCGCTGCCATGGATCAGGCGTCGCGTCAGTTCGTCAACCTGGACGAACTGATGGAGGCGGCGGGACGGCGGCTGGCCGAATTGACCGGCGCGGAGTGGGGCATCGTGACATGCGGCAGTGCGGCCGCGGTGGCACTGGCATCAGCCGCCTGCATCGCCGGCAATGATCCGGTCCGCATGCTGCGCCTGCCGTTCACTGACGGCTGGGTGAACCGCGTGATCCTGCCGCGCAACCAGCGCTTCGCCTATGATCAGGCGATCCGCATGGTCGGCGCGCATATCGTCGAGATCGACTCGATCGCCGATCTCGATGCCGCGCTGGCCGAACCGGTGGCGATGGTGGCGATACTTGGCACGAACGAGGAAAACTCGCGTGTGCGCCTGGAGGAGATCGTCGCGCGGGTAAAGCCGCTTGGCATTCCGATCCTGGTGGACGCGGCGTCGGAGCACCTGGAGCGGCCGAGTCCCTGGCTCGTGCGCGGTGCGGATATGGTGATCTACAGCGGCGGAAAATTCCTGCGCGGACCGCAGACCAGCGGCCTGCTGCTCGGCAACAAGAACCTGGTGCAGGCGGCGTGGCGCAACGCCTCGCCGCACCAGGCATTCGGCCGGCCGATGAAGGTTTCCAAAGAGGACGTGATCGGGGTGCTGACCGCCGTCGAGTATTGGCTGGAGGAGCGCGACGAGATCGCCGAGTTGCAGCGCTGGCACGACGATCTTCAGGAGATCGCTCGGCGGGTTGCGGAAGTGCCCGGTGTGAGCAGCGTTGTGATCGCACCCGCCGGCGTGGTGCGCGTTCCGGCGCTCCGCGTGCGTTGGGATGGCATCGCGCTGGACGGCATGGGCTTGCGGGCGCGCCTGCTCGACGGCACGCCGCGCATCATGATCGACGACACCGCGGCGACCGCGAATTCGGTGGTCATCGATCCGTTCCAGTTCCAGCCTGGCGAAGCCGCCGAGGTCGGCAAGGCAGTCGCCGCCACGTTAGCCACTGCACGTTCGGTTGAGCCGGCGAGGGAACCTCCGCCGCTGATTGACCTGTCAGGCGAGTGGTCCCTGCACGTGCGGTTCCTGCATGGCCAACGCTCACACAGACTACGCCTGCAACAACAGGGCAGTCGGCTGACCGGTAGCCAGGAATCCGAGCAGTTTGCCGGCAAGGTGGTCGGCAGGTTGACCGCCCGGGATATCCTCATGGAATTCGAAGCACGCCATGAGGGCAGCGCAATCGCCTACCGTTTCGAAGGTACTGCTGACTCCGACCGTATGACGGGCGAAGTGCTGCTCGGCAGCGCCACCGACAGCCACCGTGGTCCGGTCAATCTCAGCCAGTTCGGCAGAGGCCAATGGCAGGCGCAGCGTTCGGCGCAACAGGAGATCGGGAAATGAATGATCACGCGGCAACCAGCGAGGCGCTGCTCGACTCCGACCGGCGCCATTTGATCCATCCGCTGCATCACCCAAAGGAACATGCGGGAGCACAGATCTTCGTCGAGGGACGCGGCGCGATGCTACGCACCGCGGATGGCAAGGAATACATCGACGGCCTGTCATGCCTGTGGAACGTGAACGTCGGCCATGGCCGCAAGGAACTGGCCGATGCGGCGTCAGCGCAAATGGCGAAGCTGGCGTATGCATCGGCCTACGCGGGTTTCTCCAATGAACCGGCCATCCGGCTGGCGGAGCGCATCGTCGGTTTGGCGTATTCCAACATGGCGGCGGCCTACTTCACCACGGGCGGCGCGGAATCCAATGAGAGCGCGTTCAAGATTGCCCGCTACCACTGGAAGCGGATGGGCAAGCCGAACAAGGTGAAGATCATCTCGCGTCAGTACGGCTACCACGGTGTGACGCTGGCGGCGATGAGTGCGACCAGCCTGCCGGGCTACCACAAAATGTTCGGCCCTCTGGTGCCGGAATTTCTGCAAGTGGCGCCGCCCTATCCGTATCGCTGGCCCGGCAACGGTGACGCCGGCATCGAGGCGGCGGATGCAGTGGAGGCAGCGATCGAGGCGCACGGCGCGGACACGATCGCCGCGGTGATCGCCGAACCGGTGATGGGTGCCGGCGGTGTCATCGTGCCAGCGCCGACGTACTTCCCGCGTCTGCGCCAGATCTGCGACCGCCACAACGTGCTGCTGATCGCGGACGAAGTGATCACCGGTTTCGGCCGGACCGGGCGCTGGTTCGCAATGGGACATTGGAATGTGGAACCCGACCTGGTGTCGTTCGCCAAGGGGGTCACCAGCGGCTACCTGCCGCTCGGCGGCGTTCTCGTGTCCAAGCAGGTGCACCGGGTGATGGAGGATGCGCCGATGGACGAGCGCTTCATGCATGCGGCGACCTATTCCGGCCATCCGGTGTGCTGCGCGGTCGGCCTGCGCAACATCGACATCCTGGAGCAGGAGGGATTGCCGGAACGCGCCGCGGTCATGGGCAAGCGGCTGCTGGCTGGACTGGAAACGCTGCGCAGCCTGCCCGCGGTCGGCGACGTGCGCGGGCTCGGCATGATGTGCGGCGTCGAACTTGTCGAGGACAAGGCGAGCCGCAAGCCGGCGATCGGTCTGGGCGGACGCGTGGTGGCCGAGGCGATGAAGCGCGGTCTGATCATTCGCCAGCGTGGCGGCGGCGGGACACCGGTGAGTGGCGATTCGCTCTGCATCGCGCCGCCGCTGATGACGCCCGAGGCGACGCTGGATCGCATCGTCGGCATCATCGGCGAGTCGATACAGGCCGCAACTGCGTGACGTTCAGATGCGGTAGCGATCGTTGTAACGTTTGAGGAACAGCCGTACCCGTTCGGAGCGAGGCGCGAAGAACACCTGATCGGGCTCGCCCTGTTCGGCGATGGCGCCGCCGTCCATGAACACGATGCGGTCGGCCACATCGCGGGCGAAGCTCATCTCATGCGTAACGACAATCATGGTCATGCCGTCGCGCGCAAGCTGCTGAATGGCGGCCAGTACCTCGCCGACCAACTCCGGATCCAGCGCCGACGTGACCTCATCGAACAGCATGATCTTGGGGTCCATCGCCAGCGCGCGGGCGATAGCGACACGCTGCTGCTGTCCGCCCGATAGACGAACCGGATATTCCGATGCCTTGTCCGACAGTCCGACCATGGCAAGCAGTTCGCGGGCACGTGCCTCCGCCCTCGCACGCGGAATGCCCCTGACGCGAACCGGTGCGGCGACGATGTTCTGCAACGCGGTCATGTGCGGGAACAGGTTGTAGCTTTGGAACACGATGCCGATCTTCTCGCGCGAGGCTGCGATGTCGCGCTCCGACATGCGCTGGCGGCGGCCGGTAGTGCTTTCGAAC
>DATMND010000479.1:0-2768 GCA_035569235.1 Acetobacteraceae bacterium
TATTCCCGAACCGGAGGGTGTGAACAGCCCGGTGTACACGCTGATGCGCCGGCTGCTGGACAAGGGAAATGTCTGGATCAAGCTGTCCGGCGCCTATGCCGACACAAAGGTGGGTCCGCCGACCTATGCGGACAGCACCGCGGTTGCGAAAGCCTACGTCCAGGCTGCACCGCAACGACTGGTGTGGGGCAGCGACTGGCCGCACCCGACCGAGCCGGCGGACAAGAAGCCGGACGATGCCGTGCTGTTCGACCTGCTCGCCGAATGGGTACCCGATGAAGCGACGCGGCACCGCGTGCTGGTGGCAAATCCCGCGGAACTTTACGACTTCCCGAAGGCATGACGGTCGTGCCGAGGGGAAGAATGGCATGGCGCATTTGACACAAGCGGGTCGAGAAGAATCACTCGTAAGGGGGGAAGGACGCCATGGCAGCTGCGGGAAAAGTCCGCGTTGGAATAATCGGGGCCAGTCCGGAGCGCGGATTTGCCTCCATCGCCCATATCCCTGCCCTGCACGCGCTTCCGGGATTGGAACTCGTCGCCGTCTGCACGACCCGCCAGGAATCAGCCGATGCAACAGCCAGACATTTCGGCATTCCGCTGGCATTCTCCGATCCGGAAAAGCTGGCGCTACATCCCGATGTCGATCTGGTCACGGTCTGCGTGAAGGTGCCCGACCATTACCAGCCGGTGATGGCCGCGATCGACGCAGGCAAGCATGTCTATTGCGAATGGCCACTCGGTCGCGATACCGCCGAGGCCATCCGGATGCTCGATGCGGCGGAGCGCAAGGGTGTCCGCCATGCGGTTGGACTGCAGGGTCAGGTGTCGCCGGCGATCAGCTACGCCCGGGACCTGATAGCGCAGGGCCATATCAGTCGTGTTCTCACGGCGACGATGATCGGTTGCGCTGCGAACTGGGGTACCTCGATCGACCGCGCCTATCAGGCTGATCGTGCCAATGGTGCGAACCTGCTGACCATCACGGGCGGCCATCAGATCGATGCGCTGTGTCATTGCCTGGGCGAATTCCGCGAGCTTGCCGCCTTCGTCGTCAGCCAGCGCGACCGCATTCTTGTGGACGAATTGGGCGAGACCGTTCCGAAGACGTCGCCCGATCAGTTGGTCGTCAACGGCATCGTCGGTGATGGTGCGGTCGTGTCCTTTCAAATCCGCGGAGGCATGGCGCGCGGCACCGAGTTCCTGTTCGAAATTCATGGCGAAGAGGGCGACCTTGTGCTTGCCGCGACCTCGCGAGCGTCGATGCAGCGCCAGGAGCTGAAGCTGCAGGGCGCACGAGGCACGGGCACACCACTGGCCGACATGCCAATTCCCGGCAAGTATCGCTGGGTGCCGGACGCAGTGCCGCAGGGTTCGCCGTACAATGTCGCGCAGCTCTACGCGAAGCTGGCGGACAGCATCCGCGAAGGGAGGCCTGCCAGCCCGAGCTTCCAAGCGGCGGTCACTCGTCATCGCCTGATCGACGCAATCGTCCGGGCATCGGAAACCGGCCGCAAGCAGATGGCATAGGCCGAGGGGAACATCATGCCGACCGATCCTATCGTCATCGTTGGTGGCACCGTGCTGGCCGCGGGAGAGACCGCCGCACGTCAGGCGGATATCGTGCTGAACGGCGACTGCATCGCTACGGTTGTTCCTCCGGGCGCCGCCAATGCAGGGCAGCGGATCGACGCCACTGGCCGGCTGATCATCCCGGGTCTGATCAATGCGCACACGCATGGTCACGGCGGACTGGGGAAGGGCATCGGCGATCTCTGGTCTTTGGAGCTGCTGCTGAACGCCGGCCCTTGGATCAACGGCAACCGAACGGACGAAGACCGCTACCTATCGACACTGCTTTCCGCGGTGGAGATGCTGCGCAAGGGCTGCACCAGTTGTTACGATCTCTCGGCGATGCTGCCGGTGCCATCGGTCGAAGGGCTGCACGTCGTTGCCCAGGCCTACGCCGATGTCGGCATGCGCGCGGTGATTGCGCCGATGATCGCCGACCGCAGCTTCTATCAGGCAATTCCCGGTCTGCTCGACGCTTTCCCGCCCGAGTTGCGTCCGGTTGCCGAAGCGATGCGCACCGCATCGGCTGACGCGATCCTTGCGCCCATCCGCAGCGCGGCTACGGCGTGGCCGTACGCGCGCGACCGCATCCGCCTGGGCATCGCGCCGACAATTCCGCTGCATTGTTCGGACGAGTTCATGCTCGCCTGTCGCGACATGGCAGCGGAATTCGGCATGCCGCTGCAGACGCATCTGGCGGAATCCTCCGTGCAACGTGCGGGCGCGCAGCGACGCTACGGCACGACACTGACGGCGCATCTCCACCAGATTGGCCTTCTCGGCCCGGGCTTCAGCGGCGCCCACTCCATTTGGATCGACGAGGCGGAAGTCGAACTGCTTGCGCGGTACGGCGGGGCGCTGGCACACAATCCCGGTTCCAATCTCCGGCTGGGCAACGGCATCGCCGACATGCGCCGAGCCATCGCCGGCGGCGTCACCGTGGGTGTCGGGACCGACGGATCATCTTCGTCGGACAACCAGAACATGTTCGAGGCGATGCGGCTGGCCGCCTTCGTCTCCCGCGTGTTCGATCGCCCGCCGGAAGAATGGATCGGCGCCGCGGAAGCGTTGCGGTTGGCAACCGAGGGTAGTGCTGCGGTACTTGGCATGGGTGATCTGATCGGCAAGATCGCACCCGGTTACAAGGCGGATCTCGTGTTCCTCGATCTTGATCATGTGAACCTCGTGCCGCTCAA
>DATMND010000480.1:0-2512 GCA_035569235.1 Acetobacteraceae bacterium
CGGGTAGTTGCGCGATGTTCAGCGCGCTGAGCGCGGCACCAACGAGTTCGGGCCGACCGATGGCGTGCAGATAATCCGGGATGAAGCTGTTGCCGAGAAAATACAGTCCTGCGGTCCCGCCCAGGAGCATGCCCAGCGGCAACGCGGCGTGCCAGTCCGGCCACCAGCGATATGTACTGGCCGTCAAAGCGCGCGTGCGATGGGTCGTCGTGGTGGCGAGCATGACAACGGTCATCACAACCGGGATCGACCAGACAGCGAAACTCCATTCCCAGCTCCCGCCGACAAGGGGGAGTACGAGCGGGATGCTCACCGCCGGTGGGATCGCTTCACCGATCAGCAGGCCATTGGTGTAGACGGCGGTCGCGAAGCCGATCCGACCGGGAAACCATTCGGTGACCAGGGTCGGCAACGTCGGCTGCATCAGCGCGACCCCGACGCCCATCGCGAAAGTCATGCCGTATAGCATCGGTCCCGACGGACCGACGCCGCGCGCCGCACCGGCGATGGCAGCGATCCCCAATCCGAGCAGACAGGCGCGCCGTGCCCCCAAGCGCGCGACTCCGAGCGAACCCGGCACCGCTGCCAGCGCAAGAAGCAATATCGGCAACGCCGACAACGCGCCGATCGCCTTTTCGCTGAGCGCCAAATCGCGATGGATCAGCGGCAGGACCGGCGGCACCGCCAGCACCGTCAGCCGCAACTGCACGCCGACCAGCCAGAGCAGTGCCAGGCGAAACCCGGCGGATCCGAGCGCCGGGCGCGTCGTGTCGGTCATTAGGGATCTATGCGCGGGAATTCGAAACCAATCCGATCATTCTCATCATCATGGCCGGGCTTGACCCCGTGGGCCCTCAGCTCACGGACTTGATCCGTGGGCATCCAGCGGACGAAGGCAACCGCTCCGAAGATTGAAGGCACGGCTGGATTGCATTGTAGCGCGTCCCCTGGTGGAAGGGGGGCGCCGGCGGGCACTCCGATTGTTGGATTGGTCTTGTCGACCGTGGGCATCTCGGACCCGCCGGCGTCACGGTCTGACACGCGAACGGTAGAAGGGGCTCTCGCCCGCATCGCAATCCGGCGTGCCGACCAAGGCATCGATGATTGTGGGGGAGGGGGCGATGGCGGACAAGCCGGTTGTCGGAGTGGATGTGGCCAAGGGCTGGCTGGATATGTGCGTGTCGGGCGCGTGCGAGCGGATCGACAACACCGCCGCGGCGGTGTTGTCGTGGCTCGATCGGGTGCGGCCCGGACTGGTGGCGTGCGAGCCGACCGGCGGCTATGAACGTGTGCTGCTCGACGCGCTCAGGGCACGCGCGATCCCCTTTGTCCGGGTTCATCCCAACCAACTGGTCGCCTTTCGCCAGAGCCAGGGGATGCGCGCCAAGACCGACCGGATCGACGCCCGGCTGATCTACGCCTTTGTCTGCCACAGGCTGTCGCAGCGCGGGCTGCACACCGCCATCCCCGGCGATCCGGCGCTGGCCGCCCTGGCGGCGCGGCGCCGCCAGCTGGTCGAAACCCTGCATGCCGAGCGCTGCCGCCTGGCGATGGCCCATCTCAACGTGCTGCGCGACAGCCATCAGGACGTCATCGCCGCACTCAGCCATAGCCTCGATCTCATCGAGAGCGAACTCGCCGCGACGATCGCCGACAACCCGCATACCCAAAAACTGGCCGCGCTGCTGCAGACAATCTTTGGCATCGGCCCCGCCGTCGCCACCGCCCTGATCGCCGACCTCCCCGAGCTCGGCCTCCTATCCGCCAAACAGATCGCCGCCCTCGTCGGCCTGGCACCGCACACCAACCGCAGCGGCAAGGCACAATACCGCGAGCCCACCGGCCATGGCCGGCCCGGTGTCCGCCGCGCGCTCTTCAACGCCGCCCGCGCCGCCATCCGCCATCCTTCGCCGTTGCGCGACTTCTACGATCGCCTCGTCCAGCAAAACCAAAGGCCGGGAAAGGTCGCCCTCACCGCCGTCATGCGCAAAATCCTCGTCTGCGCCAACGCCGTCGCCCGCGACCAGCAGCCCTGGAAACACGCAGCCTGACCCATAAGACACCTTGACCCCGACAACGGTAGATGCCCGGATCAAGTCCGGGCATGACGGCTTGGGAGCAGTCGCGGACCTTTGACCGGTGCCTAGCGTCGGCAGGCGGGGTTATGCCGGCCGTATGATCGACGCTTGGGGCAAGCTTCCCGGCACGGCAAGATCGGTGGTCATCGCAGGGCGAAGGACGACCGATGGAGCTGATCTGCTATCTGCACCCCGGCTGGGAGCCGCTGATCCGGCCGGCCGAACCGACGCGCGCGTGGATGGACGCGACACCCGAGGCGTTTGCCTATCGCTGTCTGCCGCTCAACATCGCCAACGCGCATGGCTGGGAGGTGCTGTGCCCTTGCAGCTTTCAGGCACGCTGGTGGGGCGGCATCGGCACTGAGCAGGTGGAGATCCGCCTGCCGCCCGACGTCAAACCCGAACTGGCGCCGGTATCGCTGTTCGGGTCGGGT
>DATMND010000481.1:0-2429 GCA_035569235.1 Acetobacteraceae bacterium
CTTGAACGGGAGAGCTCTCCGAGCAGGCTCGAAAGCTGACAGAGCCTGACCACACAACTCATCGGAAGATGGAGAGCATGGCGCATCGACCGACCCGGGCACATCCCCGATCCCAAGGCATCAGAGGCTGGACGCGCGCGCTGAAGAATGCCCGGTTCCTGCAAGAGCACGCGCCGCAGCGTTTCGCCCAGGAACCCACAGCCGAAGGCTTCGGCACCGGCATTCCATCGGAAATTCTGCGGCAGCTTCACCGCCTCCGTCCCGATTCGCCCCTTCTGCGGCGCCACCCAGCGGTCGCCGAGCTGCTGCGCACGCAGCGCCCGCCGCTGCCAGGACGCAACGCGCGCGATGCGCTGTTCAATGGCACCATCCACTTCGCGCAGGTGACATTCCACACAAATTCCGGAGACTTCGTCATCCCGGACGCCGACATGAATATGATCGTGCAGTATGCGCAGCACGCGATCGTGCCGATCACAGAGTATGCCGCCCAGTACGGACCCAACTCGATCGCGGTGTCGCCCACGCTTATCACGCACACGGTGAACGTTCCGTCAGGCAGCTACAGCAAGAGCGATCTGCACGGCTTCGTCAATGACATGGCGTCGGCCAATGGCATCCCGTCGAGCGACTGCATCTTCGTGGTTAGCCCCCAGGGCGTCAGCTCGCCTGAGGTCGGCAGCAACAGCGGCTACCACGACATCGCTAACCTGCCCTTCATCGTCGCAGGGGTGTTCGCCGCCAACCTCACCCTGGCCGATGACGCCGATGTCTACGCGATGGTCGTCAGCCACGAAATGGCCGAAATGGTGGTCGACCCGTTCGTAGACGGGCAAAATCCCGAGGTCTGCGACCCCTGCGATATCAATTGCAGCAACCTCACCCGGATCTACTTCGACGCATTCGACAATTTCCTCGGTTTCAACCAGAGTTCGCCACCCGGCGGCTTCCCGTTCACCTACTACATCTGCGCGGTCGTCAAGCCGGACGGCGCGGCGGACTGCCCGGCCTCGGCCACCAACTGTCAGTACGCGCCTATCATCCAGGACGCCCAGTTTCTCATCCTCAAGAGCACCTACAACAAGGACGATCTCGCGGGCTCGCCGCCGATCGCGCCCGCCTTCTGGATACAGATAAGCGGCTACACCGACGCCGAACTTGGGCTGTCCGGCCCGGCCAACCTGGGTAATCCACCGAATCCGGCGCCAGTCATCACCGTCGCCATCGACCCGCCGTTCAATCCCGGCCTGTCCGCCGCCCAAATAGCGGCCATCTCGGGCAACCTGCCAAACATCCAGGTGGGGCCGCTGCCGATTGTACCGACCGATCCGACATTCCAGCAGAACCCACAAGTCTTCCTCTACCCCTACACAATCTCCTTCACCGGCAGCGCGGCGTTCGATGCCTTGCAGGCGGGTCAGGCGGCCTTCTTGACGCTGAACTCGACCTTCACCGTTGGCCAGGTGACCCGCACGGATCAGGCCCTCATCGAGCTGGTGGCGGGCCAGAACCCCTATTTCAAGGACATCGACCCGACGAACCCGGCGGCGTTCCCGTCCTGGCTGAGCTTCGATCTGCGCTTCTTCAAGGTAGCGGTTCCATCGGGCGGCAGCGCCAGCAGATTCAACGCCACGATCACCGGCGCTGGCGACGCCGCCTCGTTCATCGCCACGGCGCTGGACAACCTGAACCAGAACAACGCTGGTGGCGACAGCTTCGATGGCCTCCCGCAGGACGAGGACAGCTCGGCGCTCGAGTTCCAGCAACAGGATTCGAACGGCAACTTCGTCTTCAACTTCGCGCTTGCGCGGGTTCGCCTGCTGGCCCAGGCGCCTGCCACCGCGCGCACGGTCCGCGTCTTCTTCCGCCTGTTCCAGGCCCAGAACACGGCAAGCAATTTCGATGAGGCCACGACCTACCGCTTCGCCAGCGACGGCGTGGCATTCGGCCACAAGATACCGCTGCTTGGCGTGCAGAACTCGGAATACGTCACCATCCCCTGCTTCGCCTCGCCCCGCATCAACCTTGGCGGCCCGGCGGACATGGCCCAGCAGACGGACCCGCCGAACGCGGTCGACATCGTCGCTAATCCGGGCGTCGAGGTCATTCGCTATTTCGGCTGTTGGCTCGACACCAACCAGCCGACACCGCTGCTCCCGCAGAACCCGCCGCCCGGCGACCTGGATGGCGCGGGCGGATGGCTAGGGCAGACGCTGCTCTCGCTGCGAGACGCGTTGACGGCGTTCCCGCACCAGTGCCTGATTGCCGAGATTCGCTATGACGATACGCCGATTCCGCCGGGCGCCGACAGCGGGACGTCAGACAAGCTCGCGCAGCGCAACATCGCCTGGATAGACGGGCCCAATCCCGGCCTGGATCCCTCGCGGCGCATGCCCCACCCGGTGCAGGTCCGCCCCTCGGACCCCGCC
>DATMND010000482.1:0-4490 GCA_035569235.1 Acetobacteraceae bacterium
ACGGGCGGTGGCTCATCGGTCGGCGGGGTAGTGCGAAAAGTGGCGCCCAGGTCGCGGCGGACGATCGGCCCCGGAAGCGGCTCATCGGGTCGGCGCAAGTGCAGCATACGGCCGACGCGGCTGAGACTTCGAGCAAACACAACGGAAGCGCCCCGCGCGGTGGCGGCGGCAGCGCGGGCACCGGACACGCCGTATCGCACCGCGCGTCCGGCGGAGTGTGTGGCGGCGCGCCATTCGCCCGCAGACAGGCCAAGTGCCAGCAGGGTCAGCGTCACGGCCAGCGCCGTCCCGATGATCCAGACCATCAAGGCACCGAGCGGTCCCAGAATGTCGCGCCCGACCGCGAGACCGGCGGCGCCCAGCAGCCGGCCGATCGCCCCTCCCAGCCCTGCCACCGACGGCCAGGCGAGCGCGGTCGGCGCGGCGAGGGCGGCCAGTACCGCGGCCAGCAGGGGCAGTGCGGCTAGCAGCGCGGCAACCCGTGCGGCGATGCTGCCCAGGCCGCGTCGAGAGGCGATGCGCCATGCCCAGGCCAGCATCGCCAGCCCTGGCAGCGCGCCGGCAATGCCGAAGCCTTGCAGCAGCAGGTCCGCCAGCATGGCGCCGACCGGTCCCGCCAGGTTGCTGACGTGGCGAGACGTGGCGGTGTTCAGCGAGGGATCGCGCGGGTCGTAGCAGGCCAGCGCCACCAGCACGGCGAGGCCGAGCAGCCCCAGCGCCAGCCCGATCAGCTCAGCCGAGCGACGATTCATCAGCGCCTTGACGTCGGGGGAGACCAGGCGGCGTGCCCCGACGGACCTGGCAGTGGCCATGTGTTTCTTGACCCTTTGCACCCGCTGTTCGCGCGCGAATCGAACTATATCCCGGAAACCCCTGATCGATGAAGTGGCGACCTCCGCTTGCCGACGGCTGGCGCTGGCGTCACTGTCCCGGCGATGAGCGAACATCTGTCCGCTGCGGTGTGCGTGGTCGGCGCCGGTCCAGTCGGCGGGACGCTGGCGTGCCGCCTCGCGGGCGCAGGCATCAGCACGATCGTGGTGGATCGCGCCGCGTTGCCGCCGATGGAGCACCCGGCGTTCGATGGCCGCGCGTATGCCGTCGCCGCCGGATCGCGTCGTCTGTTGGAAGCCGCGGGGCTGTGGGACAGGCTGCCTGAACCCGCATGCCCGATCCTGGACATCCGAGTCAGTGACGGTCACGTCGGCCGCCGCGCGTCGCCCCTGTTCCTGCATTTCGAGCACCGCGATGTGGGCGATGGTGCCGGTGCGTTCGGCTGGATGGTGGAGGCGCGCAGCCTGCGGGTGGCGCTGAACGCGCACATGCACGGTCTCCCGGCACTCCGCGTGTTCGCGCCAGCTTCAGCCGAGGTGGAGCGTCACGAGGATGGGGCCAGTTTGCAAATTGCGGACGGTCCGCGCGTCGAGTGTCAGCTTGTGGTGGCGGCGGAAGGCCGCAACTCTCCGCTGCGCGACGCGGCCCGTATTCCGATTACACGATTGCCGTACAGCCAGACCGGCATCGTGTGCGCCGTCAGCCACGAGAAGCCGCACACCAACACGGCGCTCGAGCACTTCCTGCCGTCCGGCCCGTTCGCGCAGCTTCCGATGTGCGCGAGCCGCGACGCGGAGGACGGCGGCGCGGCGAACGTCTCCGCCATTGTCTGGACGGAACGGACACCGATCGCGCAACGGATGCTGAAGCTGGATGACACACGCTTTGCCGGCGAGATCGCCCGCCGGCTGGGCAATCATCTGGGCGACGTGCATGTAGTGGGTCGCCGTTGGAGCTATCCGCTCTCGGCAATGCATGCACACCGCTATTTCGATACGCGCCTCGCGCTGGTGGGGGACGCGGCGCACGCGATCCACCCGATCGCCGGGCAGGGTCTCAATCTTGGTTTTCGCGACGCCATCGCGCTGTCCGAACTGCTGATCGAGGGGTCGCACCAAGGCGACGATCTCGGCGCACCGTCGCTGCTGCGGCAGTACCAACGGCGACGGCGGCCGGACAATCTGCTGATGCTGGCCGCCACCGACGCGCTCGACCGGCTGTTCAGCACTGACAATCCGCTGCTCCGACTGGCTCGCGATGTCGGGATCGCCGCGGTGCACCGCGCGCCGCCGCTGAAGCGGCTGTTCATGCGCCAGGCGATGGGCGAACTGTCCGGGCGCTCAGGAACCAACACAAACGGCCCCTGAGAGTAAGCCACCGGTTGGCACGAGATCGTCATGCCGACGGCGCGGTCCCTCCGGTCAAGCTGCCCGGACTGTCGCCAGGAAGTCGTCCACATCGCGCCGCAGCGTCTCCGACTGCTTCGACAGTTCACCCGCCGCACTGAGCACCTGCGACGCCGCCGCCCCGGTGTCGCTGGCGGCGCGGCTGACACCTTCGATGTTGGTCGCGATGTCGTTGGTGCCCTGTGCGGCCTGATGCACGTTTGTGGCGATCTCGCGCGTGGCAGCGCCTTGTTCCTCCACGGCCGATGCGATCGAGGTGGCGATCTCGCTCATCTGACGGATCGTGGCGCCGATGCTGCGGATCGCCTCCACGGTCTGGCCGGTCGCACCCTGGATGTCGCCGATCTGCGAGCGGATCTCCTCGGTGGCCTTCGCGGTCTGACTGGCGAGCGACTTCACCTCAGAGGCGACCACGGCGAAGCCCTTGCCGGCATCGCCCGCCCGCGCCGCCTCGATCGTCGCGTTCAGCGCCAGCAGGTTCGTCTGGCTGGCGATGGTCTCGATCAGCTGCACCACCTCGCCGATGCGCTGCGCGGTCTTGTTGAGGCCCTCGACCGTCGCGTTGGTCTTGTCCGCCTCGACCACCGCCTGTCCGGCGATTTTCTACGACTGCTCCACCTGCCGGCCGATCTCCAGCACCGACGTGGACAGTTCCTCTGCCGACGACGCCACCGTCTGCACATTGGCCGACGCCTGCTCGACCGAGGCGGCGACCGCGGTCGCCTGATGTGTCGCCTGTTCGGCCGTATGGGTCATCGCCTGCGCCGACGATTGCATCTCGGTGGCCTGCGAGGCGACCGAATCGACCACGCCCTTTATGCCGGCCTCGAAGTTGTCCGCCAGCCGCAGCATGCCGGACTTGCGTTCCGCCTCGACAGCGGCCTTGTGCTGCTCGGTCTCCTCGCGCAGGCGGTCCGCCTCGATCATGTTGCCCTTGAACACCGCGACGGTGTCGGCCATTTGGCCAATCTCGTCCTTGCGCCCGACGCCGGGGATCTCGACCGTCTTGTCGCCGCCCGCCAGCGCCCGCATCGACGCGCACATGCCGATCACCGGGCGGGAGATGCCACGGCCGATCAGCCAGGCCAGCACCGCACCGATCGCCAGACCGACCAGCCCGAACGCCATCACCTGCGTGGAAGCGCCCGCTGTCGTGGTCAGCGTCTGCTGCTCGGTGGCGGCCTGGTCGGCGAGATTTCCGTCCTTGGCCTTCACCGCATTGGCTGCCATCGCCTCACCGGCCTGGCGCATCGTGCCGTTCACCAGCGACAACTGCTCGGCGTCGATGCTCTCGGCGCGCAGAAGCGCAGTGTGATAGCGCTCGATCAGTGCGGCCTGGCTGGTGACCGCGGCGTTGAGATCGGTGCCCTTGGTGGCCGCATCGAGGCGCTCAAGTCCCTGCTTCAGCTCGGTCAGCTCCTGCTCGGCAGACTTCGCGGCAGCCTCGTCGTGCCGGCCGAGGCGTTTGTTCGCGTCGAGCCGCGCCATCAGGCTCAGCCGTCGCCCTTCGACTGCGATCGGCAGCAGGTCCAGATTGCCCGCTTTGGTGGCACCCGCGATGACCGCCGAGAAGCCATCGGTCATCTGGCGCCCGACGACGTCGAGCACCTCGGTCTCGAGCTTGTCCTGTTCGACATTGATCGTCCGCACATGCGCAAAGTTGCTGGTATAGGACGCTTCCTGCTTAGCGATCTCCTCTAGCAATGCGTGCCGCTCAGGGTTGACGACGCGCGCCAGGCCGTCAGCGATCAGTTTCCGCAGATCCGCGCTGTCCTTCTCGGCCACGCCGGCGACCGCCTCGTCTTTTGAGAAGACGTATTCGCGAACGTGGCCGCGATACCGGGTCATTGCCAAATCGATGTCGCGAAAGATCGCCGAGTTGGCGACTAGGGACGCATTGCGGTCCACCGCACGGCTGACCTGACCGAAAGAGAGCCAGGCCATGACGGAGCTGACCGCGAGGATCAGCAGAACTGCGGTGAACCCGGCAGCGATCTTCGTTCCGATCGTCCGGTCGGCGATGAAAGCGAGAATGGCGTTGCGGTTGCTCATGATCTGGTTTCCTGGATTGGATGTCACGCCGCGCGCACGGTGGCGAGGAAGTCCTCGACATCGCGCCGTAGCGTCTCCGACTGCTTGGACAGTTCGCCACGCCGGCCTGCAGATCGTCGAACGTCTTGCGAAACGCCGCACCCGTGGTCGCGGCATCGAGCGCCTGCATCGCCGCCGTCAGGTTGGCAAACGACTTGTCTG
>DATMND010000483.1:0-19334 GCA_035569235.1 Acetobacteraceae bacterium
AACACCTCGGGCGCCGGCGAGTGGGAGTACTCCTCGAGGAAGTGGTGCTCGACCACCCAGGCATAGTCATAGCCAAGCTGATCGGCGAACTGGAACTGATCGAGCGACTGCTGCAGCAGGTCGTATTCGCTGGTATCGGTCCAGGGGCGTGGGAGCTGGTGCTCGTAGAATACGCCGAACTTCATGCGTGACTTCCTTCGCGGGCTTCGTCGTGACGCTATCCTTATTCGTCATCCCCGCGAAGGCGCGCTTTCACGGGGAAAACCACGAGGGCGGCGCTTTCCTACAGAACCTGGATCAACTGCGTCTTCAGGTACGCGCTCTCCGGCAGATGCGGGTGCACCGGATGATCCGGCCCCGCGCTGCCAGTAAACAATATGCGGCCCTCGCGACGTGCGCGGTGCAGGCCGCCGGCGATCTGCGCGGCCCACGCCTCCTGCGGCGCGTGATGGCTGCACGAGGCGACGAACAGGAACCCGCCGGGTGCAACCAGTACCGCAGCTAGCCGCGCCATCCGGCTATACGCGCGCAACCCTGCCGCGGCGTCCTTGCGAGCGGGGGCGAAGGCGGGCGGATCGCACACAACGATGTCGAACCGTTCGCCCGCCATTGCGGCCATAGCATCGAACGCGTCGTCGCGCCGGAAACGCACGCGTTCGGCAATACCGTTGAGCGCCGCGGCCTGCTCGGCCTGCGCCAGGGCGGGCCCGCTGCTGTCCACCAGCGTCACCTCGCGCGCACCGGCCGCTGCACAGCGCAGGCCGAACGCACCGACATGACAGAACACGTCCAGCACCCGCGCACCCTCCGCCAGCGCCGCGACGCGGTCGCGGTTCGCGCGCTGGTCGAAGAACCAGCCGGTCTTCTGTCCGCCCAGTGGATCGACAGGAAACCGCACGCCGCCTTCCACCACCTCAACGCCGGCGTCGGAGCCGGACAACAGGGCAACGCCCTCCGCCAGACCTTCCTGCCGGCGCGCGCCAGAGTCGTTACGTGCCACCACGGCGCGCAATGGCAGCAACCCGGTCAATGCCTCGACCAGCAGCGGCGTCAGCCGATCCATCCCGGCGCTGTTCGCCTGCAGCACGACGACATCGCCGTAACGATCGATCACCAGCCCCGGCAGCCGATCGGCCTCGGCATGCACCAGGCGATGATAATTCGTGTCGCACACACGCTCGCGCAGCGCGATCGCCTCGCGCAACCGCGCACGCAACCAGTCCAGATCGATGGCAGCGGCAGGATCCCGATCCAGCAGCCTCGCCGCGATCAGGCTGTGCGGATTGAACATGAAGGTGCCGGCGCGCGCGCCGTCGTCGCCTTCGATCCGCACCAAGCTCCCCGGCGCCATCTGCCGGTACTCGGGCTTCATCGCGATCTCGTTGGAAAATATCCAGGGCGAACCTGCACGTAGCCGCCGGCCCTCGCCGGGACGGAGCCGCAGCGTCGGTCTGGCGTCGTTCAAGCCGCCGCGCGCTGCGCCGGCAGCAGAATCGCGGTCAGCGCCGCCAGCAGCCGATCCATCATCTCGTCGCTGTGCAGCGGTGACGGCGTCAGCCGCAGCCTCTCCTCGCCGCGCGGCACCGTCGGATAGTTGATCGGCGTGGCGTACATGCCGAACTCGTCCAGCAACCGCCGGCTCACCTCGCTGCACCGCGCCGCATCGCCGATATGCACCGGCACGATATGGCTGACCGATGCCAGCACCGGCAGGCCCGCCGCCGTCAGCCGCCGCTTCAACGTCTCGGCGCGCTCGAACAGCCGGGCGCGGCGTCCGGCGTCGGCGCGCACATGTCGCACGCTGGCCAGCGCCGCGGCGGCGATCATCGGCGGCAGCGACGTGGTGAAGATGAAGCCAGGCGCGCACGAGCGAACATAGTCCACCACCTGAGCGTCGCCGGCGATGTAGCCGCCATGGCAGCCGAATGCCTTGGCCAGCGTCCCCTCGATCACGTCGATCCGCGCGGCGGCCCCGTCGCGCTCCGCCACCCCCGCGCCGGACGGGCCGTACATCCCGACCGCGTGCACCTCGTCCAGGTAGGTCATCGCCCCGTAGCGGGTCGCCAGATCGCAGATCGCCCCGATCGGCGCGATATCGGCATCCATCGAATAGACTGACTCAAACGCGATCAGCTTCGGTATCGTCACCGGCGTCGCACGCAGCATCTCCTCGAGATGCGTCAGATCGTTGTGCCGGAAGATGTGGCAGGTCGCCTTCGATCCCCGGATGCCGGCGATCATCGAGGCATGGTTCCTGGCGTCGGAGAACACGTGCCAGTCCGGCAGCGAATTCAATATCGTGGACAGCGACGCCTGATTGGACACGAAGCCAGAGGTGAACAGCAGCGCCGCAGCCTTGCCGTGCAGATCGGCCAGTTCGGTCTCTAGCGCGTCATGCGCGGGACTGGTCCCACTGATGTTCCGCGTGCCGCCCGCCCCTGCGCCCATCTCCCGCGCCGCCGCGCACGCTGCCTCAATCACGACCGGATGGCCGCCCATTCCGAGATAGTCGTTGGACGACCACACCAGCACTTCACTGCCGTCGGGCCGTCGATATAGCGGGAAGCGCTCCGCCTGCTTCCGCAATGGCGTGAAGCGGCGGTAGCGCCCCTGCGCCTGAATGGCGTCCAGCGTCTCCCGGCAATGGGCGTGGAATGGGTGCATCTCTCGCGCGGCCTCCGGTTTGGTCTAGTTTTATGACTCTATGGTCCGTTGACGAAGCCTCGAATTCGTACAATCCATGAGAAATGTTTAATATTGCTCCATCCGTGCCCCGTCGCCGGCCCGGCCCGGCCGACGGGCCCCTCAGTGGACGTAGACGCGGACCTCGCGCTTCAGGCCAGCGGGTTGCGTGCGCAGTCCGAGTTGGATCCGGCTCTCCGCCACGCCCTGTGCCATGATGGCCCGCATCACCTCGGCGGCGCTGCCCTGCGCCTGGGCCACGTCGCCGCCGACGGGCATCATGGCGATCACGTCGTACTTCACGCCAGGCGCGCGCGTCTCGGCTTCGCGCACGGCGTAGCGCAGCACGTCCTGGTAGTTCGGGTTTGGCGTGTCGTAGCCGATCGTGAGCAGGGCCACGCGCGGATCGCTCTTCGGCGCTGCCGTCGCGGCAGTCGGGGGAGCCTCCGGGGAGGGCGCGAACGTCGTCTGGTCCACCAGCTTGCAACCGGCAAGCGCGAGGACCGCGACCAAGATCCCCACCTTGAACAAGAACGCCGCCTTCATTCCGTCCACTGACCACCATTCGTCGATTCCCGGCCATAGGCTTGCAGCAAGCCGGCTGGCGGGCAAGATGCGGGCCTCGGCTTCCAGGGGGTTCGCATGCCGCCACAGACCAACCAGCGCATCGACGGCAAGCGGCTGTGGGACAGCCTGATGGCGATGGCCGAGATCGGCGCGACGCCCAAAGGCGGAGTGCGGCGGCTGACCCTGACCGATGTGGACAGGCGCGGCCGCGACCGGTTCCGCGCCGAATGCGAGGCAGCGGGGCTTGCGGTGCGGGTCGATGAGATCGGCAATATGTTCGCCCGCCGCGCCGGCCGCGATCCGGCTCGGCTGCCGGTGCTGTTCGGCAGCCATCTCGACAGCCAGCCAAGTGGAGGAAAATTCGACGGCGCGCTGGGTGTGCTGGCCGGGCTCGAGGTGATGCACACACTGAACGACCTCGGCATCGTCACCGAGGCGCCGCTGGAATTGGTGAACTGGACCGATGAGGAGGGTAGCCGGTTCGGCCATTCGCTGATGGGATCGGGGGTGTGGGCGGGGGTGTTTCCGCTCGGCACGGCCTATGGCCTGACCGACACCGAGGGGGTGACGGTGCGGCACGCGCTGGACGGGATCGGCTATCGCGGTCCGGAGACGGCGGCGGCATTCCCGGCTGATGCGTATTTCGAGCTGCATATCGAGCAGGGGCCGATCCTGGAGAACGAGGCGAAGCAGATCGGCATTGTGACCGGCGCGCAGGCGCAGGTCTGGTACGACGCGGTCGCCACCGGGCAGGACTCGCATGCCGGCACGACCCCGCCGTCCGCGCGCAAGGACGCGCTGGTGTGTGCCGCACGGGTCATCGACCTGGTGGACCGGATGATGCGCGCGCGAGGGGAGGATGGGCGCGGCACGGTGGGGCAGCTTCTGGTCTCGCCCAACAGCCGCAATGTGATCCCCGGCGAGGTGCGGTTCTCGGTCGAGTTCCGCCATCCCGACGCGGCCGAGGTGGACCGGCTGGATGCGCAGTTCCCGCGCGAGGCGGGGTTCATCGCCCGCGATTGTGGGGTGAAGCTGGAGCTGTCGAAGTTGTTCAACATCCCGGCGCAATCGTTTGATTCTGCATGTGTGGAGCTGGTGCGGGAGGCGGCTGCGGCGCTTGGCTACAGTGCGCGGGAGATCGTATCTGGGGCCGGCCACGATGCGGTGTATGTCGCGCGGCACGTGCCGACGGCTATGATCTTCACCCCGTGCAAGGACGGGTTGTCGCACAACGAGGCGGAGAGCATCGAGCCAGACGAGGCGGAGGCCGGCGCGCAGGTGCTGTTCCAGGCGGTGCTGGCACGGGCGAGCCGAGTGCCAAGCTGACGATTGTCGCGAAGAGAGCCACAGGCTGGCCGAGTACGGCGACGACAGCGGCTAGAAGCACGGCGACGGTACGGCCAGCGATCAAGTCCGGCCGTTTCGGCCTGATCTCTCGCCCTCGTCAATGACCCCCAAAATAACGTAGGTGAAGTAGGCGCACCATAGGCTCCGGTCAGCCTTGGAACGCAGGGTCTTTTCCGAGATGTTGCCCTTGGCAGTTCGGATGTTTTCGATGTCGCCGTATCTTGTCAAAAAGCTGTCAATCCTGGCATTCCACAAGTGATCGCCCGTCATATATTTGAAGCAGCCGTAGCGCGAGCAGTGGGGCACGGTCTGGATGGCCTGTGGGATCGTGTGGTTATCAAAGGAGACCGTATGAGTGAGCATGCCACCGACCTCTATGGTTTCGCGAAACGACCTGAAAATAGCGTCGTTCTTCCCGCCGAGGATGACCACCGGGGTCTTCAACAACCGCGCCAGATTATGGATTAATTCGCCATTGGCAGCATGGTCTTCTTTAATCAAGCTTAGTAATTTTGAATTTGCGGCGCGCATGATTTGGCCCAGTTTGGGTGTCGTCGCCGTGCTGTAGTTACTCTTATTGAGAACGAGGACGTGGTGAAGGTATTGTGCTCCGAAGACGCCGAGCCACATATAGCGCGCGATCTTTCCAGCTTTCCCATATCCGCTCAAGAATTGGCGGTGTTTGTGTTCTTTGCAACCGGGATTATCGCCAGCCATGATCACTTCGGGGAGTGGTCCGGCCGCCTTCGCAAACTCGAACAGGTCCTCGTTCAAGACGAACTGAGGAAAGCGGCGTTTCAGCGCCCTCACGCGCTTGATGTAGTCGTCGATCAAATTACGGAAGTTGCCAATCTGCTCCGCCGTCACGCGTCTACTTTCTCTACCAATCGTGACTCAACCTGGCGACGAGGCAACCAGCGACGCTACCTCTCCATGAAACGCGTTGATGCGCTGGGCCGGATAACGGAAGGAAATCGACCAGTCCGCAATTGCGTCGAATGCTGCTGCCGCATCACGCAGCTTGTGACCATGCGGGATTTGCGCAGCCGCCAAGCCTAGGTCGTGGCCCGAACGACCACGCGAATATACGATGTTTAGGACCCGACGGGAACAACCGAATCATTTCCGGACGCGCCTCGTGCTACCTCGTCATGGTCGGCGAAGGCCGGCCATCCACGTCTTTGCTGCCAGCACAAAGAGAAAACGTGGATGCCGACCTGCGTCGGCATGACGATGTGGCAGCGACCATGGCGCCACGTGGAGCACTTATTTCCCGGCGAATCCTTAGCGCGACCAGTACCGCCTTGATGAGTTTCTCTGCCGCTTGCTGACAGTGGTAGGCCGCCGCGGCGACATTCGGGGGGTCGGCGAGGCAACGCCGGGCTGCATCCAGGTCGCTGTCCGCGCTGGCAACCCATCCAGCGGCGTCACTCATGCTTGGCGCCGGTACACTACCACGCCGTCGCGCGCAAAATCGTGGCTGAGACTGTTCGGATCGCTCCGTTTCGCCTCGAACATGCCACGCCGGCAAGCCACGGCGTGGATCGGCAGTTTCGCTGATGCCGCTGCACGACGCAGTACAGATGGCCTGGCGATTCCCGGCGGCGCGTCGTCAGGCAGGACGACGAACAGGTCCCAGTCGCTGGCCTCATCGCTATCGCTGCGCGCGCGGCTGCCGAACAGGAACACGGCTTCGGGGTGCACCAGAGCGACGATGCCCTCCACTGCCAATTGGAGGCGTGGGGCCACGCTTGCCATGACCGGAGCGACCAATGAAGTTCGATCGAATAAGTGCATCCACACGGACCACGCCGCAAGTGCGTGGCGGCTCGTGACCGGATGCGGCGCACCCAGATGGCGGGAAAGTTTCTGCCCGCAAGGTGATTATGATATTGGTCGTGCCATGGACACACCCTCACGCGACCTGATTACGGACCATGGCATGATCATGGTTCCGCCTATTGCGGAGTTTGAGAGGGTGCGCGTGATGCTCAACGTTGAGATTGAGGGTTACACAATTCCAAAGGATGCGCACGGGACCGTGGTAGCGGTTTGTAGCCGGGGCGCGGCATATGCTGTGGAAATTGCCGATCTGCCAGGCGGACCGGAGGTTGTGACGCTGCAGGCCGACCAGATCGAACGCTTGCACTAGGGCGGCCGGCATGGCGCACGGCACAGTGCGGCATCTGCCAGACGCGGATCGCGCCATCGTCGAACAGCGCCGTATCCGCGAATACGTGCTCAACCGGGTACATGCGCATGGCGGCCCAAACTCGAGGTTCTTCATCGTCGGCGGGTTGTCATAATCGGGTAGAGGCGGTTCATCGCCGCGTCCAACTCGGTCCAAAGCGCCGCCACGATCTTTGAGCTCACACGCTGTTTGCACACCATTCCGCATCAGCGCAGGATACCCGCGAGAAAAGGCAGGATCGACATGCCCCGGCCTCGGATCAAAAGTCTCATGCTGTGGATCGCCATCGTGCTTTTGTCGCCGATGCTGATCACCGTCGCGCTGCCGAAACCCGAAGACACTCCACAGAGTGCATCGCTGGCCAAACAGCTTTTGGTGGCATCGCCCGACATGGGCGACCCGCGCTTCAGTCACGCGGTCATCCTGATGGTGCGGCACGACAACGATGGCGCACTCGCGATCGTCATCAACCGACCCATCCAACAGCTTCCCTCGGCAAAATTGCTCGAGGCGCTTGGCCAGGACAACACGGGGATCGTGGGGGAGGCGCGTGTTTTCGCAGGCGGACCGGTTGAACCGCAAGTTGGCTTCATCGTGCACAGCGCGAACTACCATCGTGCGGGAACCATCGACATCGACGGTCGCGTGGCGGTGACCACCAATATCGAGATCCTGCGCGATATCGGCCACAACCAGGGACCAGTCAAAAGTCTCATTGCCTTCGGCTATGCGGGTTGGGGACCCGGCCAACTCGAAGGCGAGCTGGCGCTTGGCGGCTGGTTCACGGTGCCGGAGGACCCTAAGTTGGTCTTTGATTCCGACCGGGACAAGCTCTGGACCGAAGCCATGGCACACCGGACCATTCCGCTTTAGCAGCGGCGCCATCCACGACCTTTGAACCGCGGGCGTGATACCTTTCGTCGTCCCCGCGAAAGCGAAAGCAAAGGCGGGGGGCCCGACCCGTGGGTCGGCCATAATGGTCCTGGTGCAACCGCTTCGGCACTTGGGGCACTCATTTCGCGGGGTATTCCTCTCAACCTGAACACACTTGGCCCAGTCGCGGACGGTTCCTACGCCACTTCGAAGCCGGCCTCCTTTGCCATCGCACGCAGATTGCGATACCCGAGCCGCGCAAAAGTCAGCGGATGCGCCTTGCGCGGATCCTGTTCGGCCTCCACCACCAGCCAGCCAGCATATTCCGCGGCGCGCAGCCTGCGCAGCAGCGGCGCGAACGCGATGCAGCCATCGCCGGGGACCGTGAACACACCCTCCAGCACCGCCCCCATGAAGCTCGTGTCCTCGGCAACCGCGCGATCGAGCACCGCGCGGCGAACATCCTTGCAGTGCACATGCACCACTCGCGCGATGTGACGTTCGAGCAGCGCCGCCGGCTCACCGCCTGCGAACAGGCAATGACCGGTGTCAAACAGCAGGCCGGCCGCCTCGCCTGTGCCAGCCATCAGCCGATCGATGTCCGCCTCGCTCTGCACGATCGTGCCCATGTGATGATGGAACGCCATGCGCACGCCGAACGCCGCCATGCGCTCCGCGAGTTCGGTTACCTTGCGGCCATACGCCGGCCAATCGGTATCCGCCAACGCGGGACGCTGCGAGATCGGCGGAAAACCTCCGTCGTGGCGCCGGCCCGACGTATCGGCATAGACGACGACCTTGCATCCGAGATCGCGCAGTAGCGTGAGATGCGGTTCGATCGCCGCGAATTCCGCTGCCGCCTCGCGCTCAAAGATCCGTCCGTCGAACCAGCCGGAGATCAGCTTCAACCCGTGTCGTGACAGGATCGGTCCCAGTTCAGCCGATGTCCGCGGAAATTTCCCCCCGAGCTCAGTGCCGCTGTAGCCGGCTTCGCGCGTCTCGGCGAGGCACACCTCCAGCGGAATATCGCCGCCGAGTTCCGGCATGTCGTCGTTCGACCATGTGATCGGATTGATGCCGATTTCCACACCGCCTCCCGCGCTGCTTCCCATTGGCATGCCACCCTCCAATCACCGCACCAAACCAACCGAAGCCTGCTCCGCGGCCTGCAGTGCCGCGACAGTGTCGTCCGCGGTCGCGCCCTCCGCCGCGCCGCCGCGCGCCCATGCCGCGAAACTCTCCGCCTGACGCCGCAGTGCCTGCATGAACACCTGTTCGCCATCCGGCGGCCAGAGGAAGCGACACTCCTCGGCGTCGCGCGTGCCGAAGACCTCCACACGACAGACATCTCCAAGGGGAAAGCGCCGACCGAGCGAAACCAGTGCCGTGCTGCCGCCCGACAGCGTGCACAGCGCCTGCGCGCTTTCGGCGTCGCCGGCCACCGGCGGTTCGACTGAGACCGATGTCACCGCGGGTGCAATGCTGGAAAACTCCTGGCCGCTCAGCCAGCGGATCTGGTCGAACTCGTGCACGCCCATGTCGATGAAGATCCCACCGCTGTCGACGTGAAACTGCGGCGGCGGCGGTTCGCCATCCCACTGGTAGCACGCCACAAAATAAGGCACACCCAGCTCGCCATCCGCGATACGTCGCCGCAAACGTTGCAGCACCGGCACAAAGCGACGCCAATAGGCGACCTGTAGTTTCACGCTGCGGTTCCTCGCGATCGATGCAGCCTCGCGCGCCTGCTGCGCCGAGATGCCGCAGGGCTTCTCGCAAAGGATCGGCAGCGCGGCATCCGCGATCCGTGCAACCAAACCGAGATGAAGCGTGCTCGGCGCCGCCACCAGCACCCCATCGAGCCCGCCGGCTTGCAGCATGGCAGCCACATCCGAATGGGTCGCGATGCCGTCTCGCTGCACAGCGGCACGCGCCTGTTCCGACGGCTCCGCTATGGCGACAACGCGCACCGCCTCACTCCCGGACAGCGCCCGCAGATGCGTGCGCCCCATCCGTCCGGCGCCGATCAGCCCGAGGCGGAACATGGTCATGGTCAGATCTCTATCGCCGATCAGTGGTCGGCCGTAAGCGAGTCATTTGCGTCCGCGACGGACCATTCCTTGACCAGCGTATAGCCGATCCCCAACAGCACTGGCCCCAGGAAAATGCCGATCAGGCCGAAGGCGATAGCCCCACCCAGAACGCCGAGGACCGTCAGCAGAAACGGCAGCTGTGCGCCGCGGGCGATGAACCAGGGGCGGATGACCGAATCCGCGCCCGACACCGCGACTACGCCATAGACCGCGAGGAATATGCCCCAGCCGAGATGGCCGCTGCTCATCAGCCACAGTGCAGCAGGGATCCATACCAATGGCGCACCGATCGGCAGCACCGACAGAAAGCCCGCGACGGCGCCCAGCAGCACCGGTCGCGGCACGCCGGACAGCCACAGTCCGAATGCAGTCAGGACGCCCTGCACGATGGCGGTCAGCAGGATGCCATAGACCACGCCGCGCACCGTCGCTCCGGTGACATCGATCAGCCGGTCGGCGCCCGGGCCGGCGATGCGGTGTATGATCACCCGCAACCGCGCCGCGATCGGGTCGCCATACAGGTAAAAGAAGAACGCAATGAACAAGGCGAGCACGAACAGCAGCACGCCGTTGGCCAGGCCGAGCAGCAGGCCCAGCCCACCCTCCAGAACGATGCCGAAATAGGGCTGCAGCGCCTCGACCATGACGCTGATATCGGCCGCCCAGCGGTTCCACAGATTGCCGAGCGTCTGGCCGATCAGCGGGATATCGAACACCCATCCCGGCGAGCCGGGCAGCCCGGCGCGCAATGCATCATCGACGACGCCGCGCAGATGGTTCACGTCGGTGGCGCCGCCAGGTGCCGCGAGCGCGAGCGGCAATACCAACACGACGGCGGTCAGCGCCACCATCACGCCGGCGGCCGGGCCACGGCGCAGCCGCACATGGGTGTGCAGCCACTCGCACACCGGCCACGTGGTGAACACCAGGATCGCGGCCCAGAGCAGCGACGAGAAGAACGGATACAGCACGAGGACGCAGCCAACGGCGATACCGCCGAGCAGCAACGCCAACAGCACGCGTTCCGCGGTCATGCGCTGGTCATTCCCCCCGCTCGCTTGTAGCCTCCCGCGGCGTTTCCGGGGAGGTCCGCGATGCCACGCCTGGCTGCCAACCTATCGATGATGTTCAACGAAGTCCCGTTCCTCGACCGTTTCTCAGCCGCACGCAAGGCTGGGTTCGACGGAGTGGAGTTCCTGTTTCCCTACGAGCACCCGAAGGCGGAGCTGCGCAAGCGGCTGGATGGCGAGGGCCTGACCCAGGCGCTGTTCAACATGCCCCCGGGCGATTGGGCGAAAGGGGATCGCGGGCTGGCGAGCCTGCCGGGGCGTCAGGCCGAATTCCGCGACGGTGCGAAGCAGGCGCTGGACTATGCCGGTGCGCTTGGCTGCAAGCTGGTGCATTGCATGGCGGGGATCGTGCCGGCCAGCGTGCCCCAGGTGACAGCCGCCAGTGTGTATGCGGCGAACCTCGCCTGGGCGGCGGAGCAGGCGCAGCATGCGGGCGTGAAGCTGGTGATCGAGCCGATCAATCATCGCGACATGCCGGGCTACTTCCTGAACACCGAGGCGCAGGGGGCAGCGGTGGTCGAGGCAATCGGACGCGACCGACTTGGCCTACAGTTCGACGTGTATCACTGCCAGACCACCGAGGGCGACATCACCAAGCGCATGGAGGAGTTCCTGCCGGTCATTGCGCACATGCAGATCGCCGATGTGCCGGCGCGGAATGAACCTGGAACAGGTGAGATCGGCTGGAAGTTCGTGTTCCGCCGGATGGGTGAGCTTGGCTATCGCGGGTGGGTCGGATGCGAGTACCGGCCGGCGGGCGACACCGTTGCCGGGCTGAAGTGGCGGCAGGAATTCGGAGTCTGAAAAGCAGAATCCACCACAAAGACACGAAGACACAAAGATTCGACGGAATGCATAGACTTCGTGCCTTCGTGTCTTTGTGGTGAACCCTTAGGAGGCAGGACATGAAGAACGGATTCATCGGCCTCGGCATCATGGGCCGCCCGATGGCGCTCAATCTGAAGAAGGCGGGCCACGACCTGATTGTGCCGGAGCGCAAGAGCCTCACGGCTGAGGTGCGGGACGCGGCCGAAGTGGTAGCGGACGGGAAGAGTGTCGCGGCTAGGTCCGAGGTGGTAATCCTGATGGTGCCCGACACGCCGGACGTCGATTCGGCGCTGTTTGGTCCCAACGGCGCGGCGGAAGGTCTGAAGCGCGGCACGCTG
The DNA here is from genome assembly GCA_035569235.1 of Acetobacteraceae bacterium. GTDB lineage: Bacteria > Pseudomonadota > Alphaproteobacteria > Acetobacterales > Acetobacteraceae > JAMXLO01. The sequence continues at coordinate 11,990 of DATMND010000483.1, forward strand.
GTGATCGACATGTCCTCGATCAGCCCGCTGGCGACCAAGGAGTTCGCCAAGAAGATCAACGCACTCGGCTGCGACTATCTGGACGCCCCGGTGTCGGGCGGCGAGGTTGGCGCCAGGCAGGCCACGCTGACCATCATGGTGGGTGGGCCCGAGGCGGCGTTCGCCCGCGCCAAGCCGCTGTTCGAGACGATGGGCAAAAATATTACCCACGTCGGCAACGAGCCCGGCGCCGGCCAAATCTGCAAGGTCGCCAACCAGATCATCGTCGCGTTGAACATCCAGGCTGTGTCGGAGGCCCTTGTCTTTGCGGCAAAAGCGGGCGCAGATCCGGCCAAGGTGCGGGCGGCGCTAATGGGCGGATTCGCATCCTCCCGCATCCTGGAAGTCCATGCCGAGCGGATGCTGAACGGCACATTCGACCCAGGCTTCCGCATCCGCCTGCACCAGAAGGACCTCAACCTGGCGCTCACCGCGGCCAAGGAGCTTGGCCTGTCGCTGCCCAATACGGCGATCGCGCAGCAGATGTTGTCCTCGTGTGCGGCGCATGGTGGCGCTGACCTCGATCACTCGGCTCTGGTGCTCGCGATCGAGGGGTTGGCGGACTTTTCGATCCGATCCAAGAAATAGTCGTCCGCCAAGCCAGGGGAAACGAGTCGCATGGCTTGAAGAGGGGTTGAATTTCGGAGCGAGATGATCATAACCATTCCCGTCCGCGTCGCTCTGAGACTCCTGCCATGCACGCGGGGATTGCAGACGTGGGCCGAGGGGATGGCCTGATGTCGATGCGTTTCACAGAGATTGGTCAACAGCTCCGGGCTTATCGCCTTGAATCGGGGTTGCGCGCGGAGGAAATCGCCGCGCGGCTTGGCGTGTCTCGCGCCGCGCTCTATCGCTACGAAAAAGGCGAGGTCATCAAACTCGACACGATCAAACGGTTGGCGGAGCTGTTGAAGATTTCGCCGCTGTCGCTGCTCGGCATCGGGGTCGAGTATTACAATCGGCCAATCGGCTATTTCGAGCGGGTCCGCCAATTGGAGGAGACCGCCGACCAGATCCTGCAGCTGTTCGGGCCGGTCTGCTATCCGACATCCTCCGATGCCTACGACAACGCGCTGTCCGAGGCGTTCGAGGAGGCGGCGGAGCAGGCAGGGGCCGAACGGACAGCGATGCGGTCGATGGCCGATCAGGTGCTGGGGATTCTGACGGCGCGCAAGCGGATGTATGCCGTCCGCCGGCCAGGCATCATTGCCATGGTGTCGATCTCCTCGGTCCAGCGGCTGCTTGAAACAGGCGTCGCCGGCGGCATCCAGGTCTCCGACCGGCTTCGACGGATGTGCCGCGATGTCGCGGTGACCGAGGTGGAGAATATGGCTGCGCTGATGGAGGCGGAGCCAATGGGCCTCCAGTTTGGCCTGCTTACGGGGGCGGAGCCGTCCTCCGCATTCAAGATCATTCGTGCGCGCGACCGGGTAAGTCTTGCGATCAATCCGTTCCGCACGGATACGCATCCTTCGGCGCTCACCGGGGTGGCGATGATCACCGGGGCGGACGAGGCGGTTGCCGCACATCAGCGGGTAGCGGAGGCAAGTTGGAGGGAGGCGCTCAAGGGTCCCGCCGGCGCGCGCCGGCTGCGTGAGATGGTGGCAACAACGGTTCCTGCCTGATCCCCGGATCAAGTCTGGGGACAGGCTTCAAGGGTGGCGCTGCGGCTCCGCTTCTCTATGTTGGTGGCATGCCATCCCGCACCGTTCCAAATCTGCCAGTGCACCCCGGCGTTGAGATCTGTTCCGAACAGAGAGTGTGGAACGGTCGGTTTCCGCTCGACGTCGTGCGCTTTCGCCATCGTCGTTTCGACGGGGCCCGCTCGGGCGTGAAGACATGGGAGGTTTGGCGGCGCGGGCGTGCGGCCGCGGTGCTGCCCTACGATCCGGTGGCCGATGTCGTCGTTCTGATCGAGCAGTTCCGGCTGCCGGCTCTGGCCGCGGGGCTCGATCCGGTGCTGGTCGAACTGCCGGCCGGGCTTTGCGATGATGGCGAGACGCCGGAGGCGACCGCGCGGCGGGAGACAGTCGAGGAAATGGGGCTCACGGTCGGCGAGATGCGCCACATCGGTGGCTTCCTGCTGACGCCCGGCGGATCGGACGAGGTGTGCGAACTCTATGCCGGGCGCATCCAGGCGCCTTCCACGACGGGAGACGGCGTCGCTGGGCACGCCGGCGTGGCGGCCGAGCATGAGGATATCCGGGTACGCGTCTGGCCGGCGGACGAAGCGATCGAGGCGGCGTTGGCCGGTCGCCTGCCGAATTCGGTCGCCGCAATCGGACTGCTGTGGCTGGCGGCACGGCGTGAGGCTCTGCGGAAGGAGTGGATCACGGCATGACGGAAAAGCTGTTTCTCGACGAACCTCGGCTGCATTCGGCGGCCGGTACGGTGCTGGCGAGCGGGCCCGAGGGCATCGTGCTGGACCGCACGGTGTTCTACGCGCGCTCGGGCGGGCAGCCCGGCGATGTCGGCGTGCTGCGCTGGAATGGCGGCGAGACGGCGATCGCCGACACCGTGAAGGGGGAAGGGGAGACGATCCTGCATCTGCCGGCTGCTGGCGCCGCGCTGCCCGCGGTTGGCGCGCCAGTCGAGGGCGAGATCGATTGGGATCGCCGCTACCGGCTGATGCGCATGCACACGGCGATGCATCTGCTGTGCAGCCTGATCAAGGGCGCCGCGGTCACCGGCGGTTCGGTCGGCGCGGACCGCTCGCGGCTGGATTTCGACTTGCCCAATCCGCCGCCCAAGGAGGCGATCGAGGCTGGCCTGAACGCGCTGATCGAGGCCGACTATCCGGTGCGCATCGAATGGGTCGATGAGGCGGTGCTGGATGACGACCCGGCCCTGGTGCGCACGATGTCGGTGGCGCCGCCGCGCGGGACGGGTCGGTTGCGACTGATGCGGATCGGCGAGGGGGATACGCTGGTCGATCTGCAGCCCTGCGGCGGGACGCATGTCGCGCGCACCGGCGAGATCGGGCGGGTTGCGGTGGTGAAGATCGAGAACAAGGGCAGGCAGAACCGGCGGATCATTATCGCGCCGGTTGTGGAATAAGGTTCCTCACGGAGAAGAGGGAGTGGTCCGGAGGGCCACTGAGGAAGGAGGATATGATGCGCTTCGCGCGGGGCGCGCATGCCGCCTCCGTGGCCCACCCCTGGTCTCCGCGACCTCCGTGAGGAACCTTCCTTTGGCTATCGCACGACGAAAGGGGGAAACTATATGCACCCGCTGGTGACGACCGAATGGCTTGCCGCGGAACTCGGCAAGCCGGACCTCGCGATATTCGACGCCACGAAATACCTGCCGAACGAGAACAAGGACGGGCGCGCCGAGTACCTGCGCGCGCACATTCCGGGCGCGCGGTATTTCGACATCGACGAGGTGGCGGACACCGATACCGACCTGCCGCACATGGTGCCGACGCCGGGACGGTTCGCGAAACTGCTCGGCGGTATGGGCGTCGGCAATGCGACCCGCGTCGTGTTCTACGACCAGAAGGGCCTGGCCTCGGCGGCGCGCGGCTGGTGGCTGATGGGCTTGTTCGGCCATGACCTTGCCGCCGTGCTCGATGGCGGCTTGCCGAAATGGGTCCGCGAAGGGCGCCGGACCGAAGACGGCGCGCCGGCGCTGCCGAAGCCAGTCGCCTTCCGCCCCGACTACCGCGCGGGCCGGCTGCGCGGCATCGGCGATGTGCTGGGCAATGTGGGAACACGGGCCGAACTGGTGCTGGATGCGCGCGCCGCGGGACGTTTCACCGCCGAGGTGCCGGAGCCGCGCGCGGGCATGCGCAGCGGGCACATTCCGGGTTCCGCCAACCTGCCCTACACCGACCTGCTGAACGCCGACGGCACGTTCCGTTCGCCCGATGCGATTCGCGCGCGCCTGGCACAAGCAGGTGTGGATGGATCGCGCCCGGTGGTGACGAGCTGCGGGTCCGGCGTGACGGCCTGCATTTTGACGCTTGGTCTGCGGCTGGCCGGGCTGCCGGAGGGTGCGGTCTACGACGGCTCCTGGACCGAATGGGGCGGCCGGCCCGACACGCCGGTGGAGACCAAATCATAATGACCGAAACCTCGAAGCGAGGCTTCCGGACGCGGCTGTCGCACACCGGGCGTGCCGGCAAGCACAAGCGCGGCTTCGTAAACCCTCCGTTGCTGCGCGGCTCAACCGTGCTGTATCCGACCGTGGCGGAACGGCGTGCCATGGCGGCGCGGCGCGGCGAGCGTGTGCTGACCTACGGTTTGGGCGGTTCCGAGACGCATTGGGCGCTGGAAGACGTGATAGCCGAGGTGGAAGGCGGCACGCGCTGCGCCATTGTCTGCTCGGGATTGGCCGCGGTGACCACGCCGCTGCTGGCGTTCCTGAACGCGGGCGAGCATTGCCTGATGCCGGATTCGGTGTACGGCCCCTCGCGCAACTTCGCCGAGGGATTTTTGAAGCGCTTCGGCGTCGAGACCACGTTTTACGATCCGGTGATCGACGAGGCGGGGATCGCCGACCTGATGCGGCCGAACACCAAGGTCGTATATACCGAGAGCCCTGGCAGCCACACCTTCGAGGTGCAGGATGTTCCGGCGATCGCGCGTGCGGCGCATGCGCACGGCGCAAAAGTGCTGATGGACAACACCTGGGGCATCCATCACTTCCAGCCGTTCAAACATGGCGTCGATGTGTCGATCCAGGCGGCGACGAAATATCCTGCGGGGCACTCGGACATTCTCATCGGCAGCATCACCGTGAACTCGGACGATGACTGGGAGCGGCTGCATGCGACATCGCGCGGACTGGGACAGTACGCCAGTCCGGACGATTGCTGGCTGACGCTGCGCGGCATGCGCACGTTGGGCGTGCGGCTGGCGCAGCAGATGGATTCGGGGATCGAGGTGGCGCACTGGCTGAGCAAGCGGCCGGAGGTGAAGCAGGTGCTGCATCCGGCTTTGGCTGGCGCACCGGGTCATGCGATCTGGAAGCGCGACTTCACCGGCGCATGCAGCCTGTTCGGCGTCGAGTTCAAGCCCGAATTCTCCGCGGAGAGCACGCATGCACTCGTGGAATCGCTGGAGCTGTTCGGCATCGGCGCATCATGGGGCGGGTTCGAAAGTCTCGCGCTGCCGACAACCGGTTTCATCACGCGCACGGCGGGGAGCGGCAGGTTCGATGGTCCGGTGGTCCGGCTGCACATCGGATTGGAGGATGTGGGCGACCTGATCGCAGACCTTGAGCAGGGGTTGAAGGTGATGCGGGAGTTTGGACGGTAGATGAGCATCAGCGAGACGGTGCACGAACCCGTTTCCGCGTGGGCTCAGTATGACCGCGCCCCGCCACGCAGCGCCGACAACCCGAGCAGCACCCAGCCCAGCATCAGCAGCAGTCCGCCGATCGGTGCCAGCATCGCCATGTGGATGCCGGCCAATGCCAACGCATAGACAGCGCCACAGAACAACAGAAGTCCCGCGGCGAAGGCGGTTCCCGCCCAGTGCACCAGCGTTCCTCCGCGCCGCGCCCAGATGCCGCAGGCCAGCAGCGACAGCGCGTGCCAACCGTGCATCTCGACCCCATTCCGCACCATCTGGAGCCTCGTCGGCTCCAGCCATTCGAGGCCATGCGCCGCCAGGGCGGCCATCGCCACCCCAGTCAGTCCGGCGAGCGAGCCGAGCGCGATCCAAACTCTGTGCATACCTCGGAAACCCTGTTCCGCCTTGCCCGCGCTGCCTTTAGCATCGGCACCATGCCCCGCGGCGACCTGTATCCCGAGATCGGCCCCTTCGAGACCGGCTACCTGCCGTTGGCAGCCGGCCACGTCATGTATTGGGAGCAGGTCGGCAATCCGCGCGGCCGGCCGGCGCTGTTCCTCCATGGCGGCCCGGGCGCCGGCGCCGGCGCGGTGCATCGCAGGTTCTTTGATCCCGACATCTGGCGTGTGGTCATCTTCGACCAGCGTGGTGCGGGCCGGTCACGCCCGCTCGGCGGGCTCGAACAGAACACCACCAACGATCTGGTATCCGACATCGAGACACTGCGCCGCCACCTCGGCATCGAGCGCTGGCTGCTGTTCGGCGGCTCCTGGGGTTCCACGCTGGCGCTGGCCTACGCCCAAGCACATCCGGACCGTGTGGCCGGCTGCGTGCTGCGCGGGGTGTTCCTGGGACGGCCAGCGGAGGTGGATTGGTTCCTGCACGGCGTCGCCGCAGTGTTTCCGGACGCCCATGCCGCGTTCGTCAGCTTTCTGCCGGAAGCGGAGAGGGGCGACGTGCTCGGCGGGTATCTGCGGCGCCTGACAGATCCCGATCCGTCCGTCCATCTTCCCGCGGCGCGCGCGTGGTCGGTCTACGAAGGCTCCTGCAGCACGCTGCTGCCAAGCCCGGAGACCGTCAGTTCGTTCGCACAGGACCGAACCGCGCTTGGCCTCGCGCGTATCGAGGCGCACTACTTCGCCAACGGCCTGTTCCTGCCGCCGGGGGGGCTGCTCGGCAACATGGATCGCATCGGCCGCATCCCCGCCGAGATTGTGCAGGGCCGATACGACATGATCTGTCCGGCGCGCACCGCCTTCGAGCTGGCCGCGGCTTGGCCGTCGGCGCGGCTGTCGATCGTGCCGGACGCGGGACATTCGGCACTCGAGCCCGGCATCCGGCGCGCGCTGGTGGCCGCGGTCGAACGCTTCCGCCACGGGAGATGAGAACATGAAGGTCGCGGTCATCGGGCTGGGCACCATGGGAATGGGCGCGGCGCTTAATCTGGTGCGCAAGGGGCATCAGGTGACCGGCTGCGAGGTTCGCGAGGCGGCCCGCACGGAACTGACGGCGGCCGGCGGCGCGGCGGTCTGCGAACCGGCCGAACTGCCCGCGGACACCGAGGCGGTCGTGGTGTTCGTGGTGAATGCGGCGCAGACCGAGGACGTGCTGCTTGGCCCGCGCGGCTGTCTCGGGGTGGTGGCCAAGGGCGCGGTGATCCTGTGCTGCGCCACCATTGCTCCGGAAGCGGCGCGCGCGCTGAACGCGAAGATCGGCGCGGCGGGCTTCCTGATGCTCGATGCGCCGGTCTCCGGCGGCAAGGCGGGCGCGCATGGCGGCACGTTGACGGTAATGGCCTCGGGCTCCGACGCCGCGTTCGCCAAGGCGCAGCCTGCGCTCGATGCAATCTCCGGAAAAGTGTGGCGGCTCGGCGAGCAGGCCGGCGTCGGCAGCACGGTGAAGATGGTGAACCAGTTGCTCGCCGGCGTGCATATCGCGACCGCCGCGGAAGCACTGGCGCTGGGTATCCGGGCCGGCGCCGATCCGCAAACTCTGTTTGAAGTCATTTC
>DATMND010000484.1:0-2778 GCA_035569235.1 Acetobacteraceae bacterium
CTTGCTGTGCACTACTGCTCGAACGTCGAGACCGAGTGCAATCGTTTCTTTTACGGCGGCGCGGCCAGTATCGCCAGTAGCGCCCGTGATCAGCACTTTGCGGTTCGTTCGACTAGCCGCTCTGAAGTTTCCGGTCAGCGAGTTGATCAGCCACAGGCTGGCGAGGCAACGCTCGGATTCTACTCATAAACAAACGCGTTAGTGCACAAATCAACGATTTCGGGAAGACCGTTCGGCGCGCGGTCGCCGCCGGGGCAACTGTCGCGCAGCAGTCGCTCGCTTGGCCACGCCTCATTTTCCAGATTGCAGAGCGTTTTTAGCGCGGCGTCGCGGCGCACGATCTCTAAGGAGAGTTGCGGAAGGAGAGGCCGCGACGGTGCGCTAAAAACGGATTGGACTAAACCGTGGCACGGCGGTGCCGGCTATGGGGATCGAATGGCGCCGGTGATGGTGAGCCGGTGCTCTCGGGCGAGCCGAAGCGCGAGGCTCTGTGGCGCGAACAGCCCTTAATGGAATGCGCGCCGGGTTGGCGGTGCCGGTGCCGGGACACGGCGAGTGCGCAGAGCGTTGCCGATCGGTTCGGCAGCAAGGTTCTCCGGTGGCTTGGTCGCGGCAAGCGGTCCATCGGAGGCATTGGGGCGTCAGCGGGCATCATGAAGTGTCGTAGATCGGGCGGCATGGTTTGGCGGGCTTGAGCACTTCGATGATGACCATGCGCCCGCGCTGACAGGCGGGGCATTCTGTCAGGGAAGTACCGGTGAGTTCCTGGTATTGGTCGCGATAATCCCCGGCGACTTGGTCGTCCGGCACCACAGGCAGCGGCATGGCGAGAAGTTGACGACACCGAGCGAGCTTCTGCTCGCGGTAACGATTGGCCAAAAAGCCGTAGTAGCGGATGCGCTGAAAGCCCTCGGGTAGAACGTGTAGCAGGAAGCGGCGAATGAACTCGTCGGCCGCGAGCGTCATCGTCTTCTGCCGGTTGCCGTTGCGATAGTCCTTCCAATGGAAGCGAACTTTGCCCTCGTTGATGTCGAGAAGGCGGTTATTGGAGAGGGCGACGCGATGGGTGTATCGCGCGACGGAGGCCAAGACTTGCTCGGGGCCGGCGAAGGGCGGTTTGGCGTAGACCCACCATTCTGCCTTTCGGGCGGGAGCGAGGTGGCGTCGAAAGGCGCGGCGCTCGCGGAGCGGCTCCAAGCGCCCGAAGAAGGTCAGCTTTTTGGTGTCGAAGGCCTTCTCCAGAGCGGCCAGGAAGAGCCGGCGGAAGAGACGAGCGAGCACGCGGACAGGTAGAAAGAAGTTGGGCCGGCAGGTGATCCAACGGCTGCCGTCGGCCGAGAGACCGCCACCGGTGACGACGCAATGCAAGTGCGGATGATGGAGCAGTGTCTGGCCCCAGGTGTGGAGGACGGCGAAGAAGCCGAGCTCTGCGCCGAGATGCTTGGGATCGGCGGCAATGGTTTGCAGGGTTTCGGCGGCGGCGTGGAACAGGATGTTGTAGACCGGTCCCTTGTTGTAATGGGCGATGGCGGCGATCTCTTGCGGCACGGTAAAGACCACGTGGAAATAGGGCGTGGTCAGGAGTTCGGATCGGCGGTCCTCCAACCACTGGGCACGGGCCAGCGACTGGCACTTTGGGCAGTGGCGATTGCGGCATGAATTGTAAGAGATGCGTTGGTGGCCGCAGGTATCGCATTGCTCGACGTGGCCGCCGAGCGCGGCCGTGCGACACTGCTCGATCGCCGTCATGACGCGACGCTGTGCCGTCGACAGCGAAGCGCCGTGCTGTTGACGATAGGCGTCACCGTAGCGGCGGAACACGTCCGCCACTTCCGCCGCCCCGCGGGGCATCGCGGTGATGCTCAGCCCGGGTCAGGCGGGTTCGGCTCGGCGGGAGGCGACGGATCTGGCAAGTCGAGGGGGCTGGTGGTGGCGCAGACCGTGGCCGCCGCAATCTGCAAGTACCGGGCGGTGGTGCTCAGGCTGCGATGGCCAAGGAGCAGCTGGATGGTGCGCAGGTCGGTGCCTGCTTCGAGGAGGTGAACCGCGAAGGCATGGCGCAGCGAATGAGGGCTGATGGGTTTGGAGATGCCGCCACGGAGACGCGCCTTTCGGCAGGCATGCTCGACGGCATGCGTGGTGATCGGTCGGCCGAGATACCCGGGGAAAAGCCACTGCTTGGGCCGCACGATCCGCCAATAGTCTCGGAGCGTGTCGAGCAGTTTGGGCGAGAGCATGACGTAGCGGTCTTTGTGGCCCTTGCCCTGGGCCACGCGGATCACCATCCGCTGGTTGTCGAGCGAGCTGGTTTTCAGGCGAACGGCTTCGGAGATGCGCAAGCCGGCGGCGTAGCAGGTCGTCAGGATCGCCTGGTGTTTGATGTCTTCGACGCAGTCGAGAAAATGGAGAACCTCTGCTCGGCTGAGCACGACCGGCAGCTTCTTGGGCTGCCTCGGAGCGGGGATGCTCGCTTCCAGGTTCCACCCTCTCTTGAGGGTAGTATTGTAGAGGAAGCGAAGGGCGGCAGTGGTGACGACGATCGAACTCGGAGCCAGCTTCCGTTGGTTCGTCAAGTATAGCTGATAGTCACGTATTTGTTCCGGACCCAACAGTTCCGGCGACTTGCGAAAGTAGCGGGCGAACAGGGAGACATGCAAAATATACGTCGCCTGGGTATGCGGCGCCAAGTTCCGCACCTGCATGTCCTCGATCATGCGTTGCCGAAGGAGGGTCATGGAAAGCTCCTGTGCGAGGTGGAATGGGCTGCACATGCAGCCA
>DATMND010000485.1:0-2331 GCA_035569235.1 Acetobacteraceae bacterium
GATCGCCGCACTGTTCGCAACGGTGCTGGCGGCCGCAGTGGATCCCGGCTGGTCGTTGGCCATCGCGACCCTGGGGCTGTTCATCATCGTGGAGCTGCTGGCCGGCCAACTCATCGAGCCGCAGTTGTACGGCCACACGACCGGTCTGTCTCCGCTATCGGTGGTCGTGGCGGCCATATTCTGGAGTTGGCTGTGGGGACCGGTGGGATTGATCGTCTCGACGCCGTTGACGCTCTGTCTGGTCGTGGCGGGGCGACACATCAAGGCGTTGAGTCTCCTGGACATACTGCTCGGCGACAATCAGGCACTCACGATGCCGCAGCGCTTCTATCAACGCGCTCTGTCGGGCGACTCTCAGGAGATCATTGCCGCCGCACGGACTTTTCTCAAGCGCAATTCGTTTGCCACGTACTGCGATGTGGTGCTGATACCGGCACTTTCGCTGGCCCGGCTCGACCTCGATAGCGGCGCCATCAGTCCGCAACAGCAAGCCCTGGTGCGCGACGTCATGGTCGCCGTCATCGGTGCAATCGCCGGGGAGGGGCGCAAGTTTTCACGGCGGCTGGCGCGCGGTTCCGTCCTCGACCACCCCGGCGTCGGGCGCGTGCTGCGCACGCAGCGGGAAAAGACCTATGGCCCGTTCCAAGGTCCGCTGTCCGTGCCGCCGGGCTCCATCATGCTCTGCGTCGGTATGGGCTCGCCCTCCGACGACTTGGCCACGGAACTTCTGGTGCGCATCCTGCGCGACCAGAGGGTCGATGCCCGCCACCTGTCCATCGACGACCTGAACGCGCCGCCGCCACCCGACGCATCGCCGGACATCGTATCGGTCGTCTACTTGGTGAGCGCCTACCCCAGCGAAGAACGCAAGCGTTGCGAAGCGGTGGCGGCCCGCGTGCGCGAAAGATTCCCGGCGGTCCGCCTGGTTACGGTATTTTTGCCCGGAATGTTGCTGCCGGTGAGCCCGGTGATCGAGACGGTTGCGACGGCCGACAAGGCGGCCACCTCATTCGGTCACGCCGTGCAGATCTGCCTCGACATGCAGCAAGACCAAATCAAGACCGGCGCGAGCCGCACAGGCTCCTAGAGGAAGAGGGAGAGGGATCGGATGCAAACCATCGCTTGGCCTTTCGCCCGGATCCGGTGGCGCATCTTTTCATTCCTATTCGGCTTCGGGTTCATCGCCTATGTACAGCAGAAAAGCATTACGGTGGCCGCCGAACGAATGATGCCGGAACTGGGATTGAGTCAATTGCAGATCGGCTGGCTCGAACAGGCATTTGTCCTGGGCTACGCCATTTTCCAGATGCCCGGTGGCGTTTTCGGCCAGCGTCTCGGCGCGCGGCGGACCTTTGTCATCATCGGCCTGACCGCCTTCGCAGCCACCGTAGCGACGCCGTTGGCCCCCAATTTATTCAGTGGCCGGGTCCTGTTCGTTGCGCTGCTGGCAGCGCAGGTGCTGCTGGGTTGTTCACAGGGCGCGATCTTTCCCGTGTCGGCAGGCGTGTTCGAGGCCTGGTTTCCTCCCATCCGCTGGTCATACGTGCAAGGTCTGCAGACGATGGGCTTGGGGTTGGGCGCCGCGCTCACTCCCCCTCTGATCGCTTCGCTCATGGCGGCGTTAGGGTGGCAACCCGCGCTGCTGTTGACGAGCCTGCCGGCGCTCGTGCTCATCGCGCTGTGGGCCTGGTACGGGCGCAATACGCCGCGCGAGCACCCGTCGGTATCGGCACAAGAGTTGGCCGAAATCGGCGGGGCCGCCATCGGCACCGACGGCGTCTCGAAGGACGCGGCGCAGGGCGGTGCCGATCCGGAGTCCTCGATCAGCCTACGGCGGCTGCTGCACCTGGTGGGAAATCGCAGCGTCTTGTTGCTGGCGGTTTCCTACATGTGCATGAATTATACGTTCTATCTGCTTTCGAACTGGGTGTTTCTGTATCTCGTGCAGGAGCGCAGATTCTCGCTTTTGGAAAGCGCAGGATTGGCCGCCGCGCCGCCTCTGGCGGCCGCGCTCGGCGCCGGCATCGGCGGGGTTGCCACCGGAGTCTGTTGCAAGCGTTTCGGTGCGCGTTGGGGATTTCGATCGGTGCCGCTGATGGCGATGCCGATGGCGGGCGGGTTGCTGCTGCTCGCGGTCAATGCCACCAACCCCTATCTGGCCGTCGTTGCCCTCGCCATCTGCTTCGGGTGCGTCGAACTGACCGAGGGCGCGTTCTGGGGGGCCGGCATGATGGTGGGCCGGGGCGATACAATGGCCGTCTGCGGCTTCATGAACACCGGCGGCAATCTCGGCGGAATCATCAGCATTCCCATCGTCGCGTATTTCTCGGG
>DATMND010000486.1:0-7064 GCA_035569235.1 Acetobacteraceae bacterium
AAGCTCACGGAGACAGGCGGCGATCAGCACGTCCTTCGAGGCGAAGTGGCGATAGAGCGTCATCTTGTTGGTGCCGGCCGCCTCCGCGATCGCGTCGACGCCGACGGCATGGATGCCACGGCGATAGAACAGCTCGCGGGCTGCCGCGAGGATCCGCTCACGCGGGGGCGGGCCCATGCCCTGGCGATCGGCGGCCTGTCTTGCGGTTGACGCGATCATGGTCGCTTCGTCCCTTGACATGTTACAGACCGGTCAGTAACTATTGGGAGTTACCGGTCAGTACCGCCTAATCTAGCGCGTGTGCGAGCCGATTTCCACCCCTGTCCAAAAGGGCACCCGATGGATCACCGCGAGCTCACGCTGGCCGAACTTCTCGCCGATCCGATCACTCTGGCCGTGATGGCGGCCGATCTGGTGGATCCGGCGGCTTTGAAAGCAATGTTGGCCGGGCTGGCCGGCAGGCTTCAGCTCGCCCGGCCGGCCGAACCAAGACGCGACTGCGCCGCGCGGGACGATCGGCCATGGTGAATTTCTTCATCCATCGTCCGGTCTTCGCCTCGGTCATCGCCGTTATCATGGTGCTGACCGGCCTCATCGCGTACAGCTTGCTGCCGGTCGCGCAATTTCCCGACATCACGCCACCGCAGGTGGTTGTCACCACCAACTACCCGGGCGCAAGCTCTCAGGTCGTCGCCAGCACCGTGACGACCCCGCTCGAGCAACAGATCAACGGCGTGCCGGGCATGGCCTACATGTCGTCGGTCAGCGCCAATGACGGCAGCTCGACCATCACCATCACGTTCGATGTCGGCTATCCGATCGATATCGCCGCGGTCGATGTGCAGAACCGCGTCTCCCAGGCGACGGGGCAACTGCCGGCCATCGTAAATCAGGCCGGCGTCATCATCACAAAGAAAGATCCCAACATCCTGCTGGGGATCAACCTCACGTCGCCGGACGGATCGGTCGATCTCGTCACCCTCAGTAACTACGCCTATCTGCAGCTTCTCGACCCGCTGAAGCGGCTCTCCGGTGTCGGCGACGTCACCATCTTCGGTGAGCGGCGGTACTCGATGCGCATATGGCTCGATCCGGACAAGCTCGCCACCCTCGGCGTCACCGCGACGGACGTTCAGGCCGCGATTGCCGAGCAGAATATCCAGGTGGCCGCCGGGCGACTGGGGCAGGCGCCGGCGCCGCCCGGCACGGCGTTCGAATACCAGGTCGATGCGGTCGGACGGCTCAGCGATCCGCAACAGTTCGGCAACATCGTCATCCGCGCCGGGGCGACGAGCGACGCCGTCGTGCGGCTGCGTGACGTCGCGCGTATCGAGCTTGGCGCCCTGCAGTACACGTCGAGCGCGCGGATGAACAAGGATCCGACGGTCTTCATCGCGATCTATCAGACGCCCGGATCCAACGCATTGCAACTCGATCAAGAGATTCGGACCAGGATGGCCGAGTTGGCGAAGCGCTTTCCCACGGGAATCGGCTGGGCAATCAACTATGACACCACAACCTTCGTCTCGGCGTCGATGCACGACGTGGTCATCACGCTCGGCGAGGCGCTGGCGCTGGTCATCGCCGTGGTGTTCCTGTTCCTGCAGAGCTGGCGCAGCACTGTCATCCCCGCCATCGCCATCCCGGTCTCGCTGATCGCCACTCTGGCGGCGATGCTGGCGCTCGGCTTCTCGCTCAACACGGTGAGCATGCTCGGCATGGTGCTGGCAATCGGATTGGTGGTCGACGATGCCATCGTGGTGGTCGAGAACGTGGAGCGGCAGCTCGAACGGGGGCTGTCCCCGATCGATGCCGCCGTCGCGGCGATGCGGGAAGTCACCGGCCCGATCGTCGCTACGACCGCCGTGCTGCTGGCGGTCTTCGTACCGGTCGCATTTCTGCCTGGCGTTACCGGCCGGCTTTATAACCAATTTGCGCTGACCATCGCGATTTCGGTCGCCATCTCGGCGTTCAATTCGCTCACGCTCAGCCCGGCTTTGTGCGCCGTGCTGCTGCGGCATCGGCCGCCATCGCGCTGGCTGGCATTCCGCGCCTTCAACGCCGGATTCACCTATGCAACGCAGACCTACGCAAATGGCATCCGGCGCGTCATCGGCGCGCGTTGGGCTGCGCTGGCACTCTTCGCGGCCGGCCTTGTACTCACCTACGGGATCTATACCCGGATTCCGGCGGGGTTCCTGCCGGTCGAGGATCAGGGTTACTTCTTCGCGGTGATCCAGCTGCCGGACGGCGCCTCACTGGAGCGGACCGAGGCTGTTGCCGAGAAAGTCCGGACAATCCTGGCAGCGCAGGACGGTGTGCAGGACGTGATCCCGGTCACCGGCGCGAATTTCCTTACCGGCGCCAATCAATCGAATTCGGCGGTGGAATTCGCCCTGCTCAAGCCATGGGCGGAGCGCGGCGCGAAGGTCACGGCCTCGCACATCCTCGACACGGTTCGTCCCAAGCTTCTGGCCATATCGGACGCGGTTGCACTCAGCTTCGACCCGCCATCTATCCCGGGCATCGCGACCACCGGCGGATTCGAATTCGAGGTCGAGGACCTCACCGGACAGGGTGCCCAGCCGTTGAACGACGCGACCCAGGCACTGCTCGCCGAGGCGCGGAAGCAGCCGGAGCTCAATGCACGGCAAATGTTCAGCACGTTCAGTACTGCAACACCGGAATACACGTACGATCTTGACCGCACGAAGGCCAAGCTGCTCGGCCTCAATTTGCCGGACGTGTTCAACACGTTGCAGATCGAACTCGGCTCGCTTTATGTGAACGACTTCACGCTGTTCGGCCGGACCTTCCACGTGACCATGCAGGCCGAGAAGGGCGCGCGGTCCAATCCGACTAACGTCGGCGGCCTGTATGTCCGCAATGCGACCGGCGGAATGGTGCCACTCAGCACGCTGGGCGGGCTTAGCCCGACGGTCGGACCGGAATTCGTGTCGCACTACAACATCTATGGCTCGGCTTTGATCAACGGCGCGCCGGCTGAAGGCTACAGTTCCGGACAGGCGATCGCCGCGATGCAGCGGGCAGCGGCCAAGGCACTTCCTGCCGACTTCGGCTATGAATGGACCGGCATCACCTATCAGCAGCTCAAGGCAGGCGCGGTCGCGGGCATCGTGTTCGTTCTCGCGATGGTCTTCGTGTTCCTGTTCCTGGCGGCTCAGTACGAGAGCTGGACGATGCCCTTCATGGTCATCCTGGCCGTGCCGCTTGCATTGTTCGGCGCGGTGACCGCGCTGTGGGCACGCGGCATGCAGTTCGACGTCTATTCGCAGATCGGCCTGGTCATGTTGATCGGACTGTCGGCCAAGAACGCGATCCTGATCGTCGAGTTCGCCAGGCAGAAAAGGGACCAGGGGCTCGATATCGTCGCTGCCGCCATGGAGGCCGGCCGGCTGCGGCTGCGCCCGATCCTGATGACGGCATTCGCCTTCATTCTCGGTGTGGTGCCGCTGATGCTCGCCTCCGGCGCCGGCGCGGCGAGCCGCCAGTCGATCGGCACCACCGTCTTCGGCGGCATGCTGGGGGCGACGATCCTAAGTCTCGTGCTGGTGCCGGTCTTCTATGCAGTGATTGAGCGCCTGCGCGAAGGTGCCACCATGAGCCACCGCACTGAATCGCGCGACCACAACGGCCTCGGGACAGTCCCGGGCGAATAATCATCGGAGCAGATACCATGCGTTTATCAGCAACCACTGCAGGCTTCACGGCTAGTGCCGTGGCGGCGGCCGTCATCGGCCTGGTTCTGCTCGGCAGGTCCAGCCATGGGACGCCAAACGCCGGACCGGCAGCGCAAGCGGCAGCCATGCCGGTGCCGGTTGCTTCGGTCGTTAAGGAGACGGTTCCCGTCTATCTCGACTATATCGGGACAACCGAAGCGATCCGCACTGTCACGCTGCAGGCGCAGGTGACGGGCTATCTTGCGTCGCGCGGCGCCCCGGATGGCGGCGATGTCAAGCAAGGCGACTTGCTCTACCAGATCGATCCTCGGGATTATCAGGCCGCACTCAGCCAGGTGAAGGCCCAGGCGCAGCACGATGCGGCAGCGTACGACTATTCGCGTGTATCGCAACACCGCAATTCGGTGCTGAGCAAGGATGGTTGGGTCGCAACAGATACGCTCGACCAGACGACGAGCAACTTTCGCCAGTCGGAAGCCACCCTCGCGGCGGATGCGGCGGCGATGCAGACCGCCGAACTCAGGCTGGGTTATACCGAGATCCGCGCGCCTTTCGCCGGGCGGCTGGGCAAGAGCCTGGTACATGAGGGCGCCCTGATCAATGCCACCGGCACGCAATTCAATACACTCGTTGAGCTCGATCCGATTTATGTAACCTTTAATCCGAGCCAGACGGAACTCGCTGCCATCGTGAAATCCCGGTCGAAGGGCCCGATCGCGGCGGACGTGCAGACATCGGACGACGCACAGGAGCGCTACAGCGGCACGCTCTCGTTCCTTGACAACGTGGTCGATCGGAGCACGGGAACGATCACGGCGCGCGCAACCATCAGCAACCCGGAGCACACGCTGCTGCCCGGCGAGTTCGTCCATGTGCGCGTCCACATCGCCGACCAACCCGACGCTTTGCTGGTGCCACAGGTCGCGCTGGGTTCGAGCCAGCTCGGCAGGTTCGTTTACGTCGTCGGCAAGGACGGCAAGGCCGAACAGCGGATTGTCGCGCCCGGCGCGAGCTATGGCAGTCTCGTTGTCATAGACAAGGGCGTGCAGGAGGGTGACAGGATCATAGTTGGCAACCTGCAGAAGATCGCCGTCGGAGTTCCGGTGCAGCCGGAGCCAGCGAGGGGTGGCACCACGTAGCGCCTGGCGCCGCCCGCAAAGCCATGCAACATCCTTCACCGTCATGGCGGTCCCCGGACTTGATTCGGGGATCAGCCCCGCCATCCACGTCTTCTTTGTCCGCTGCGTGAATGCAGGGAGCTTGCGGCTCCCTCACCCCTTCAGATCGTCCAATGCCAGGTTGAGTTTCAGCACGTTGACATGCGGCTCGCCAATGATGCCGAGCAGTCGGCCGTTTGTTTGTGCCTCCACCAGTTGACGCACGCGATCCTCGCTCAGGCCGCGTGCCTTGGCCACGCGCGGCACCTGGAACAAAGCGCCGGCCGGAGTGATGTCGGGGTCCAGCCCGCTGGCCGACGTGGTCACCAGATCGACCGGGACAGGCGCATTGGGATTCTCAGCTGCCAGCTTGGCTGCATCATCCTTGACGCGATCGACCAGCGCCTTGGACGTCGGACCAAGATTGGAACCGCCAGAGTTGTCGGCAGCATACGGCGTCGGCACGGTCTTGGTCGGGTCCTTCGGATCCGGTTCCGTGGTCGCCGATGGACGCCCATGGAAGTACTTGTCGCTGGTGAACTCCTGACCGATCAGGGCCGAGCCGATCACCTTGCCGTCCTTCTCGATCAGGCTGCCGTTGGCCTGATAAGGGAACACGGCCTGGGCGATGCCGGTCATCATCAGCGGGTAGATCAGACCGGTGATCACCGTCATGGCGATGATCATCACGATCGCGGGGCGAATGTGTTTCATTGGTGCGGTCCTCTCACGCCAGACCGATGGAGGTTACGAGCATGTCGATCAGCTTGATGCCGACGAATGGCACGATGATGCCGCCCACGCCGTAGAGCAGCAGGTTGCGGCGCAGGATCGCCGCGGCCCCGATCGGCCGGTAGGCGACACCCTTCAGTGCCAGCGGGATCAGCACCACGATGATCAGTGCGTTGAAGATGATCGCCGACAGAATGGCGCTCTGCGGATTTCCAAGCCGCATCACGTTCAGCGCCTGAAGTTGCGGATAGAAGGCGATGAACATCGCCGGGATCATGGCGAAGTACTTCGCCACGTCGTTGGCGATCGAAAACGTGGTCAGCGCGCCGCGCGTCATCAGCAGCTGTTTGCCGATCTCAACGATCTCGATCAGCTTGGTGGGATCGCTGTCGAGATCGACCATGTTGCCGGCCTCGCGCGCAGCCATGGTGCCGGTGTTCATCGCGACGCCGACATCGGCCTGCGCCAGCGCCGGCGCATCGTTGGTGCCGTCGCCGCACATCGCCACCAGCTTGCCCTGCGCCTGCTCATCACGGATCAGCTTGAGCTTGGCCTCGGGCGTGGCCTGCGCCAGGAAGTCGTCCACACCCGACTCGGCGGCGATCGCCGCGGCGGTCAGCGGATTGTCGCCGGTGATCATCACGGTACGGATGCCCATCCGGCGCAGTTCCGAGAAGCGCTCCGAAATACCACCCTTCACGATGTCCTTCAGATGGATCACGCCAAGCAGGCGTCCATCCTTGGATACGCCAAGCGGCGTGCCGCCCGCCTTGGCGATCACATCGGACTTGGCGGTCAGTTCGCGAACCGCGGCATCCGACACCGTCGGCCTGATCGCGGTGGCAACCGCGACCCCGCCACCGCCTTGGCCGTTTTCGCCAGTGAGACGGACGAATGCCAGCACCGCATCGACGGCGCCCTTGCGGATGACGGAGCCGTCGAAGTCGATGCCGGACAGCCGCGTCTGTGCCGAGAACGCGATGAAGCGCGCGCCCATCGGGGCCATCTCACGACCTCGGATCCCGTATTTCTCCTTCGCCAGCACGACGATGGAGCGGCCCTCCGGGGTTTCGTCCGACAGCGATGCAAGCTGCGCTGCGTCCGCCAGTTCCTGTTCGCTAACACCAGTCAGCGGGATGAACTCGGTCGCCTGGCGATTGCCGAGGGTGATCGTGCCGGTCTTGTCGAGCAGCAACGTGTCGACGTCACCGGCAGCCTCCACCGCGCGGCCCGACATCGCCAGCACGTTGAACCGCACCAGCCGGTCCATGCCTGCGATGCCGATCGCCGACAGCAGCGCGCCGATCGTCGTCGGGATCAGTGCCACGAACAGCGCGACCAGGATCACCACCGAGACCGTGCCGCCCGCCTTGGCGATCACATCGGACTTGGCGGTCAGTTCGCGAACCGCGGCATCCGACACCGTCGGCCTGATCGCGGTGGCAACCGCGACCCCGCCACCGCCTTGGCCGTT
>DATMND010000487.1:0-3194 GCA_035569235.1 Acetobacteraceae bacterium
CGCGCCATCGAGCGGTTCGGGGAAGGGCAAGGGGCTTTGGCAGCCGCTCTGTCCGCCTACAACACGGGGGGCTTCACGGCCGGATTTACGAACGGCTACGTCGCTCGATACTACGGTCCGGTGCCGGCGCTGACGGTGCCACAGGTCAATCCGCGCGAACCTGGCCCGGTCATCAGGACCGCGTTGGTGAACCGGCATTCGTCCGATACGGACGTGTGGTGAATTCAGCGCTCCAGCCCGCGATAGCGCTCCAGCTCGCGGAACCGCTCTGTCGCTCGCTCCGCCAGATCGAGGACGTGCCGCGCCACCTCCATCACGCGCCCTCGCGCATAGGCCGTGACCGTGTGCACGATGCTCTCTGCAACCTGCACCCTGCCGCTGGCACGAATGACGCCGCTCGCATTCTCCCGCACCTGCTGCGAGGCGACCCCGACGCCGACCGCATGCCAGATATCGGCGGCCTTGATCTCGGGAACGGCCCCGATCGGCGCCTTGCGGTATATCTGCTGCCGGACCGCCACCTCATCGACCAGCACGTATGATGCCTCTCTGTGCCTGGTCAGCGCGGTGTAGACGCGATTGGCCTGTAGCCCTGCCCCGCCCGACATGACCAGCAACGCCTCCGTCGCCGTCCGCCCCTGCGCTGTCTCAACCGTCAGAGCGCCAGCGTAGGACAGCATCACCGGATCGCCAGCGTGCCGCTGGAGCTTGCGCCATGGCACACGAGCCGCAACCCCGGATCGTTCGCCAATCACGTCCATGCCGTTCCGGTCGGCGCGCAGAACACGCAGTGTGTCGCCGTTGTTCGCAACGACCGCACGCCCCTCCCGGATCCGCTTGTAGACCCGCACCTCATCGCCGGCCCCGATGGCGAGTTCTCGCTTCCCTGCCCGGTCCACCGCCTGGATCACGATCTGGTCCGGGCCGACCTCGCCCCGCTGACGCCGCTCCGCCCGGATGGCGGCAGATAGCTCGGCCGCCGCGGCATTGGATGGAGCCATGACCACCAGCGAATACTCCCCCCGCCCCGCATTGGCCTCCAGCCGCTCGCGCCGCAGCCGCACAGCGGCTTCCACAACAGCGTCCGCACCACCAGCCACCAGGCGCGCACTGCCGTCCTCGACCTTCATGGCAAGCCCAGCGGCCGGGTCCTGCCGCATGGCGGCGACCACATCGAGTTCGTGCCTGGTCTGTTGGCGGATGCTGGACACCAGCTCGGGGATTGCCCCAGGCATCACCCGTTCGATCAGTTCCAGCGGATCGCCGGCCTCGGGCGACCGGCACTGCGCCGGATCTCCTATCAGGGCGATCGTCGCGCCTGTCTGCTCGCCGATGCGCAGCAACTCGCGCATCTGCCGGTTGCCGATCAACCCGACCTCGTCCACGACAACGACGCTGTTCCCGTCAAGTTGGTAGGTGCCATCCCGCACACGGGCCAGGAACGGGTCCATGGCCGCCCGGCGGTCCTCCGCGATGCTTGCCAGTTCCCCGGTCGCCATCCAGGCCAGTGCCGCGCCATAGACTGTCTTGCCCGCGTCTCCCCACGCTGCGGAGAGAACCTCGACGACGGTGCTCTTGCCGACCCCCGCCGCACCTATCCCCACGGTGAGCCGGCCGCCGCCCGCGACCGCCTTCGCCCACTCGACCTGCTTTTGCCAGTGCTCCTGATCCGTGTCCGGGTGCGCCGCCAGATACTGTGCCGCCGCCCGGTCTATCGCTTCGGGCGTCAATGACACCGAGCGGTCCTGGACCATCGTCCGCGCGACTTCGGTCAACTCTTCCTCGGTTCGGATGTGCCGGTCCGTCGAGATGACCTCGTGCTCCTTGCCGCGCAGGATTCGCTTGTCGAACACGAGCGCGGCGGCCTCGCCGTCCTGCATGACACCGCGCTGTTTCATCAGGCCGACAATCGCGTCGATATCGCGCATCGGATCATCGCCGATCCCCGCCGTTATCATCGCGCGTGCGGCGATCTCCCGTAATGCACCCCCGTCAATCACCGACCGATCGCGAAAGGCACGGTCGATCAGCGGAAGCGTGGCCTCAAAGGCGCGCTCATAGCGAAGCTCCTCGGTCATTTCGAGGTGGATTGGTGCTTTGCCGATGACCGACGAATACGTCAGCCCGGACTCGCGAGCCTCTTTCTGCCATGCCGCAAAGTCTGAGGCCGCATCTGGACTTTTCGCTTGCCTTGTATCTTCCGCCGCCACCCGCAGCAGCGATATCTTGTGCGGGCCTGACATGGTGTTCCAGTCGTGACCCAGGCTGGCGGCAAGTTCCTCGACCGCCTTGTGGGTCTGCTTCGACCGCTTGCTGAACAAGTCGGACAAGCGCGGATCGACCGCAGATATCTGCGCATCGCCATGTTCTCCGCGCCTCACCTCGATCCCAGCCGCACGCAACCCTTGTGCGACGTAGGCATGATAGATGGCGCCGTACAGCTTGAGTTCCCCGTTGACCCGATCGAAGTCTATCGATCCAAGCCGCCCGCTCTTTGTCAGTGCAGCGTTTAGAATGATGACGTGCGAGTGGATTTGTGGATCGGCGGCGATCACCGGAACGATGTGTGGATCGGTGTATTCCTCGCCTGATGCGTCTCTCCTGATGATGTTCGTCACCGGCCTGGCGGTGGCATGCTGGAACCGGAACCACGCCATTTCGGCCTTATCGACGCCGTCCTTGCCGCCGTCGCCCTTCCGCGCCCAACCCAGCCGCTGCTCAACGACGACCATTGCCTGATCCACGGCCCGCTGATGGACGCCAAGCAGCACCCGACGGCCGGCCTCGTCCTCCTGGGAGAAGGCGGCCGACAGACTCTTGCTGGCGCTGAACGTCAGGTCCCCGTAGCCGATCCCGTCCTTCCGGCTGTGCTTGCCCTCGACCGCCCCACCGTCGGCCCGGAGGCCGTTCATCAGGTTGGCGACAATCGCGTTCGTGAGCATCTGGCGCCGGTCGATCCCGAGCCGCTCGGCGAGAGCGGGCGCCAGGTCTTGCCGCAACCGCCCGGGCGACAGTGTGCCGTGCTCGGCAGAGTCGGCCCGTGCCGCCGCCTCGATGAGCGCGTCGCCACACCGGGTTTCGATCCCTTCGTAATCGACCGCCGCACCTACAGGTTGCGTCTCCAACGCGGCCCCGACCAGGGTATTCAGCGCATCCTCATAGCTGATCTCACCCCGGTGGATGGCCAACCCAAG
>DATMND010000488.1:0-5945 GCA_035569235.1 Acetobacteraceae bacterium
GAGGAAAGCGTGATGCACTTCTATCGCTATCTCGGCCAGCGGATCGAGGAGTCCGCCAACATGGCCGGCGCGCGCGCGATCGAGAACCGGGCGGAACGCGGTCAGCGGCTGCAGTCGATCAGCTACGACGAGGTGCTGCGCAGCAAAATCATCGTCGGCACGCCGGCGCAGGTGGTGGATCGGTTGGGTGAGCTGCGCGAGCAGTTGGGGCTGAGCGGCATCCTGGCCGAGATGAACTGCGGCAACCGCATCCCGCACGAACGGGTGCTGACATCGCTACAACTGCTATGCGAGGACGTGATCCCGAAGTTCAGGTCATAATCCGATGCCGGACGACAGCATCACAATCCCAGCGCGACGCGGCAAGGCCGCGTATGTCGCGGCAGGGCAGACCATTCGCGTGATCAACACACATGGCGAGCAGGTGGTCGACACCTGGGCGTTCAACCGCCACGACATGACGGAATTCATGTCAATGGAGCACAGCCGTGCCACGCTGCATCGGCTGATCCCGCGCGTCGGCGATGCGCTGCTGACCAATCACCGGCGGCCGATCCTGACGGTGCTGGAGGATACCTCGGGCGGCATCCATGACACGCTGATGGCGGCGTGCGATCGCTACCGCTACGAGGAACTTGGCTGCACGGAATACCACGACAACTGCACGGACAATCTGGCGCAGGGCCTCGCCGAACTTGGATTGACGCCGCCCGAGACACCAAGCCCTCTCAACCTGTTCATGAACATTCCGTGGACCGTGGAGGGAGCGCTGTCATTCGAACCGCCGGTGTCCTCGGCCGGCTGCTACATCAGGCTGCGGGCCGCGATGGACCTGGTCATCGCGTTCTCCGCCTGCCCGCAGGACATTCTGCCGATCAACGGCCGCGCCGGACAACCGACCGAGGCGCATTTCCGGATCGAAAGTTGAAATTCACCGCAGAGGCGCAGAGGGCGCAGAGTTCAGAATACTCTGCGCCCTCTGCGCCTCTGCGGTGAAAATTACTTTGTCTGAAACGCCGCCTTCCACGTCGACGTGAAGAAGGCGAACAGCGCGTCACCCGCGATCACACCAGCGCCGAACACTTCCATGCCCTCGCTCCTGGCAACACGCTGCCATACCGAGCGGCAAGCAATGCCGACCAATACCGCCCAGCCGGCAAGCGGGAATGGGATGAGCAGTCCCGTCGCGAACAGAATTCCGAGCTGACGCTTCGGCCCGCCAAGGAACTGGATGACTGCCCCGGGGATCGCCCACATCGCGAGCGACCAAGCCACGTCCGCCGAGGCGCCCGCCTTGATGGTGGCGACGTAGACGCGGTCCACCGGCGCGACCAGGTTCTGCGCGAAAAAGCCGGGATAGGCCACCAGAACGACCACGCCGGCCACCACGAAAGAGAACATCGCCGCTATGAGTTGCTGGCGCCTTCCGTCCCGCTCGAACACCGGGTCGCTGCCATAGCCGCGCAGCATGAAGCCGGCCTTCAGGTCATAGCCCATATCGGCGAACGCCGGTCCCGTCGCCGCCGAGAACCCCACCAGCAATGCCAGCGCAACGGGGGGAAAACCGATCAGCATGCCGATCACAAGGGTGATCAGCGCGACCGCAAAAGCCGGGAACCAGCCTGAATGCATCGCCGCCAGGCCGACGATGACCTCGTGCACCATGGCGGCGAATGCTGCATAGACCAGGAAGCCCGCCAACATGCCAAACGAAAGCTGTGCGGCGAGCCCGCCGAGCAGCGCGATCACCAGCGCGATCACCAGATACACCGCAAAGCCGAGTCCGAGCGTGCGGCGGACCTCGACCGGCGAACGCCCCGCGCCGGAATGCACCCCGCCACGCTGCAGGATGATGCGCGCGACCTGGATCAGCGCCACGATGCCAGCGCCGACCATCATGCCGTGCGGGATGTACGCCTTGTTGATATCGCCGCCCGGGATGATCGCCGCCAACCAGGGATTGTTGAACAGCAGCGTCGAATAGCCACGCACCAGCAGGCCGACACCGAACATCGTCAGCGCCCAGATGTTGCCAATGAACGCGACGCCGAACGCCGACATGACGGCCGGTGCAATCAGCCAGTTGCCGGCGATGCCGATCACCACGCCGACGCCCAGCACCACCGCCTTCTTGCCGCCCTCGTCGCCGGCACGAATCGCCTCGGCTGCCGCAGCGCCGGGTGGCCACGCACCCGTTGCCGGGAACACCTCGGAATCGAACATGCGATACAGCAGATAACCGTCGAGCAGCATCGCCATGAACACGCCGGCGAACAGCGCCGGCACGAGGTCGGGACGGCCCAGCACGAACGGGATGCCGATCGGCAGCATCAGCGCATTGCCGGCGCCAAATGTCGCCGCCGAGATCGCGCTCTGCGCCAGGTTCTGCACATGGATCGAACGATAACGCGCGAACGCCGCGAGCGGGATGCGGGCAAGTGCCATGCCTGCCAATGCACCGATCAGCGATGTGTTCGCGGTGATGCCGAGCGTGACGATAAGCTGCACGCCGATGATCGCGCCGACGACACAGAGCGGTGCGATCAGCAGCAGCGAGGAAAGTTCCAGGAAACGCGGGTGAACGCGTGAATCCGGTCGCGTTGCCTTTGTCGTTCCATCAACTGCCAGATCGCTCATTCAGTGCCCCCAAACGTTCTCCCCCTCCCCTTGCGGGAGGGGGTTGGGGAAGGGGGCCGAACCGGTACGGGCACGAACCCCTCCCCCAGCCCCCTCCCGCAAGGGGAGGGGGAGTGTTATGACTTTGCCATCACTCTGCTGCCTTGCCGGCGGCGCTCTGCAGCCCGTAATCGTGCTCCGCGGCCTGCCGCGACACGACGCCTTCCGCCACGTCCTTCTCCACCAGCGTAGCCGGTCGCGCGTGCGGATCTCCGAAGCCCGCGCCTCCAGCCAGTTGCACTTCCACGATCCGGTCGGTGCGCGTCAGAGTAACCAATTCGCCAGTTCCGCAGTCGTGCACCACGTTGCCGTCCCGATCGAGCACTACGCCACGCACGCCTCCGCCGGGAAGCCCGCCGTGCAACCCCTCCACCGTGACGCCGACACCTTCGGGGTACACCGATGCCAGCATCGGCAGGCCATCGTCGTGCAGCTTCCGCAGACGCGTCCGCACGCCGCACCCGCCGCGATGTCTGCCGGGGCCGCCGGAATCGGTGACGAACGTCTTCTCCAACACGAGAACCGGCGCGCGCGTCTCCATCAGTTCGACCGAGGTGTTGGCCGCTGACGTCGGATACAGCAGCGCAGACTTGCCGTCGCCGCGTTGCGATGCGCCCTGGCCCGCGCCCATGAAGAAATGGTCGGCATACACGGCGCCGTTCGCCTCGCGGCCGTAGATGTTGATTGCAACCGGCAGGCCAGTGGCGGCCTGCACCTGTGCGGGCGCCGCATCGGCGAGCGCGCGGAAGATGTTGGGCGCGATGTACCAGCCGACGCGCGTGCGCAGGTTGACCGACGCCGGTTTCGTGCAATTGAGGATCGAACCCTCCGGCGCCTTCACGGTGAACGGACGGTAGCAGCCGGCATTGCTGCGCAGCTGCGGCGTGAGAATGCACTTCATCGGATAGGTCGCGTGCGCCGAGGTATAGCTGTAGGTGCAGTTCAGTCCGCCCTGTGGCAGTTGGGCCGGTGCGCCCGCAAAATCGAGTTCGATCGCGTCGGCCTGCACGGTGATCTTCAACGGGTAGTTCAGCTTCTGGCTGAGTGGGTTGTTCCAGATCTCCGAGCGATACACGCCATCGGGCAACGCACGGATCGCCTCGCGCATCGCTTGCTCGGCGCGTGTCTGCACGACATGGGCGAGCGCACGCAGATCGTGCATGCCGTACTCGTCCATGAAGGCGATCAGCCGCTCGGCGCCGAGTGCGTTGGCGGCGATAAAGGAGTGGATGTCGCCGAGCACTTCCTCGCTCTTGCGCACGTTCTCGGCGATGAGGGTGAACAGGTCGTCGTTGGGGACGCCTGCGCGGTAGAGCATCATCGGCGGGATTTGGATGCCTTCCTCGTAGATCTCGCGAGCACGCAGCGAATCCTTGGTGCCGCCGATGTCGCCGACATGACCGACCGTTCCGGTCAGCGCCACCAGCGCGCCCGCGCGGAACACCGGCGTGACGACCGCGATGTCGAACAGGTGGCCGGCACAGAGCCACGGGTCGTTGGTAACCAGAACGTCGCCGGGCTTCAAAGTTTCGGGCGGAAATTTCTCCAGCAGCGCCTTCACCGCGCGTGGCAGCGTCAGATTGAACACCGGCATGGCGCGCGGCGAATGCGCAAGCGAATCGCCGCGCGCGTCGAGAAGATCGCACGCGAAGTCCTGCGCCTCCGACACGATCAGCGAGAATGCGGTGCGACAGATCGTTTGCCACATCTCCTCGACCACGGTGACGAGACGGCTCCACATGATCTCCAGCGACACCGGATCGGCCTCGATCAGCGCCGCCGCCTGTTCGATCGGCGTTTCCGCGGTGACACGCGCCGACGGCGCCGCAGCAAGCCCGATGTCGATCGCCAGCGTGCCGGTCGCATCGACACTGGCTGCATCGCCAGGCGGAACGACCGTGGTTGCCTCGCGTTCCTCGATGATCGCCGGGCCGGCGATGCGCGTGCCGGGCGGTAATGCATACCGGTCATATACAGGAGTATCGACAAAACCACCACGGAACCATGCGGCGCGGCTACCCTTCCGTGCCGAACCGTCGGAACGCGGCCCTGCTTCAGTGAGCGACAGATGTGGCAACGGGCCCCGACAGCGCACGCGAAACGAGATCGCCATGATGCCGACTCCGGCATAGACTGATGCATAGCGCGCCGCATAGGCGGTCGCGAACGCCGTATGTATTGCCGGTATCGTTGCATCGGTGATGGCGCCGTCGGGCAATGCCACACTGATCTCGTGCATCTGGCCTTCGAGTCGCATGTCGGCCAAACGTTCGGTCACCACGTCGGCTTCGGCGACACCGGCCGCGAGTAGGTGTGTGCGGGCGGCTTCGGTCAGTTGGTGCAGGATTGCATCGATAGTTGCCGCGGCACCCGGCGCGTCCAATCGCACCGGATGACTGCGCACCTGTTCAAAAGACAGCGGCGCGGCGAGAAAGCCGAGCGCCGAGGCCGCACCGGATGCAGGCGGGATCAGCACCTGCTTCACACCGAGCACGCGCGCGACTTCGGCGGCATGTGCCGGACCGGCTCCGCCGAAACCAACCATGGCGTAGGCGCGCGGGTCCTTCCCTTTCTCGACGATATGGATGCGCGCGGCGGCGGCCATGTTCTCCACCACCATGCGGTGAATGCCCCAGGCCGTATCGACCGCCGAAAGACCCAATCGTGCGCCGACGCTTTCCAGTGCGTGTTCGGCGGCGCCGCGATGCAGCGCCATCCGTCCGCCGAGGAAAAATCCCGGATCGTAATAGCCGAGCAGCAGATTGGCGTCGGTCACAGTGGGCTCGGTGCCGCCGCGCCCATAGCACGCCGGCCCTGGATCAGCGCCGGCGGAATGCGGCCCTACTCGCAGCAGTCCCACCTCGTCGATCGCAGCGACCGAACCGCCGCCGGCGCCGATCTCGATCATGTCGATGACCGGCGCCTTGATCGGCAGGCCCGAGCCCTTCTTGAAGCGGTGCACGCGCGCCGCTTCCATCATCGGCGCGATCTCGGCGCGACCGCCTTCGATCAGGCAGGCTTTCGCGGTGGTTCCGCCCATGTCGAACGAGATCACATCGGCCTTGCCGGCCGCGGCGCCGAAGAATGCCGTGGCGAGCCCGCCCCCCGCCGGACCGCTCTCCAGCATGCGGATCGGGAAGGCGCGCGCGGTCTCGGCCGACAGCAGACCACCGGCGGAATGCATGAAGCGCAGTTCGCCGCAAAATCCGCGCGCGTGCAGTTCGCGCTCCAGTTTGGCGATGTAGCGGCCCATCAGCGGCTGCACGTAG
>DATMND010000489.1:0-30547 GCA_035569235.1 Acetobacteraceae bacterium
GCGGATGAACATGGTGGTTCCCTCCTGCCGCGCTTTTGTTGCGAGTGTTCTCCATGTCGGGGGTTTTCGCAAGGTGGGAAGCAAGCAAGGTTCCACACTGAGGACACCGAGCTTGCACAGAGAGCCACTGAGGGAAGAAAGCGATAGCGCTTCGCGCGGAGCGCATTGACCTTCTCGGTGGCGCTCTGTGCCCCTTCCTCAGTGCCCTCCGTGCGGAACCTTGTTAGCTTGCTTCCTTCCTCCTGCTCGGTACGCCATGCTGACCATCGGCAGCCCACAGGGGAAACACCACTATGAAGGTCGGCTTCATCGGCGTCGGCAACATGGGCGGCCCCATGTGCCGCAACATCATCCGCAACACCAACCACGAGGTCGTCGTGTTCGACCTCAATCCCGCGGCGATCAAGGCCTGCACCGACCTCGGCGCTGCCGCCGGCACCTCCACCGCCCAGGTCGCGTCCACCTGCGAGGTGGTGTTCACCTCGCTGCCGATGCCGCGCAACGTCGAGGACGTGGCGCTCGGCCCCGATGGCATCGCCGCGAACGCCCGCGCCGGCACGATCTATATAGACCTCTCCACCAACTCGCCCGCCACCGCCCGCCGCGTGAACGAAGGCATGCGGGCGAAAGGCATCCACATGCTGGAGGCTCCCGTCTCCGGCGGCGTGCCACGCGCCACCGACGGGTCGATCGTCATCATGGTCGGCGGCGATGCGGCAACGTTCGAGAGCCAGCTTCCACTGCTGATGTCGTTCAGCGGCGAGGTGGTGCATGTCGGCGAGATCGGCATGGGCTCGGTCGCCAAGCTGGTCAACAACATGCTGGCATTCTGCAACGCCGCCGCCGCGGCTGAGGCGCTGATGATCGGCGCGATGGCAGGCATCGATCTGCGCAAGCTCCAGCAGGTGATCACCAACGCCAGCGGCAATTCGTCGGCGTTTCGCAACATCTCGGAGAAGGCGTTCAAGGGCGAGTTCCAGCCGAGCTTCGCGCTCGATCTGGCGCACAAGGACCTGCGGCTTGCGCTGGAACTGGCGGACGAACTCGGCGTGCCGGGCATGATCGCGCCGCAAGTGATGAACCTGATGCGCATCGCGCGCGCCAAGGGGATGGGCGGCGATGACAGCAGTTCGGTGATCCGCGTCTATGAGCAGGCACTGGGCCGCGAAGTGCGCGCCTGACCTGAATAGGCGCGATTCTTCAAAGGGAACCAACTTTCCCGCCGCTCCAATAAACAAAACGCGATCAGGCGATCCGGCTCTTTGGAAACTATTCGCACCCTCGTATGCATCATCCGATCGTGATACGGTAGTCGCCGCCGCCAATCTATCGAGGACGCAATGGCATACCGATCGCATATTCTCGTCGTCGAAGATGATCCGCTGGTCTCGGAAGTCGTGCTGGACGCGCTTGAGGACCTCTACGACACCAGCTGCGCCGAGACGGCAGCCGCCGCGCTGGAACATCTGCGGGCTGGCGGGATCGACGCCATGCTGCTGGACTGCACGCTGCCCGGCGGCCTCGACCCGCATCTGGTCCCGATGGCCGACGAGGCGGGCGTGACGGTCATCCTGATGTCCGGCCATCCGGATATGATGGAGCGCGTCCCCGGCTCGGGACGTCCGTTCATTCTCAAGCCGTTCAGCCTGACCTCACTGCTGACGACGGTTCAGCAAGCGGTGCTGGCCAGCCCAAGTCGGGTCCCCACTCGCTGAAGCGCCGCAGAACTAAGGCGGGACGGCCAGCAAGTGCTGCACGGCTGAAACCAGCGCGCGCCGGCGAAACGGCTTGGGCAGGAACTCCTCGCGGTCGGGCGGGTGCTGCAGGCCGCTGACGAACAACACCTTCAGGTCGGGGCGTTCGCGCCGCGCGTGCCGCGCAAAGCCGATGCCGTCGAGACGCGGCATGGCGATATCGGTGACCACCAGTGAGATATCAGGGTGGTGTTCCAGGACCTCGAGCCCTTCCAGCCCGTCCGAAGCCTCGTAGACCTCGTCGCACAGTTCCTCGAGGATCGCGACCACGGTCTCACGGACCAGTGCATCGTCATCCACCACCATTCCGACCGGGTGCGGACAACCTTTGTCTTGATCCAGAGTTTCAGACATCGCGACCAAGTCCCCTGCTGACGCCACGTTTCTAGTCAACCAACAATGCCGGCCCCACGTTCCGGGCGAGCCTGATCAAAGCCAATCAACAACCTTGCGATGGCCGGAATGCGTTGCGATGCCGCAAAGTGACCAGTGTCCGAGGGTGCCGGCACGATTGTGCGAACAGCGGCGAAATTGTCGCCGTATCAACGCAGTCGCGCACCCCGCTGATGCCAGGCAGCCATTCGCGTACCCCGCCCGCCGCACCTCCACCACTATTCGCCATACTGCCTACCGCCCATCACGTCTTCGCGCGGGGCAGTGGGCTGCCGCGATCGTCATACCGGCTGGGCCAGATCTCTTGCGGCGTCAGCGCGAGCGCGGCGGCGATTATCTGCTCCATTGCGGGCCATGGTTGTTTCAGCGCCTTTCCGGCGGCTGTCGGGTGATAGCCGTTTGTCACCGACAGGCCGGCGAGACTGTGGCCGCGCTTCTTCAACGCAGCGAGCACGTCGGCTGGATGCCAGTCCTCCTGGTTCGACGTTGTGTTGCTCTCGGAAGCGTTCATTGCATCTCGCTTATTCTCTCTAGAGAATCATCTGCTGGAAAGTATCAGTATTCCTGGTTGAACGGCCGGAAAGGTGCGGGAACCTGTCCCAAAAGTGTTGGGATTTTGATCGGATAGACCGAACATGTCACGTGTCAGAGAGACCAGTAACACTTCCGGCCCAACCGATGGCGCTGCGGACCACGCGGCATTTGTCGCTCGCCTGCACACGATCCTTCGTCATTGGCCGAGCGCCGATCGGCTGGCGCGGGCGATGGGCGTGTCGCCATCGGCGTTCCGCAAATGGCTCAAAGGCGAGGCTGAGCCCAGCCGGGAGCGGCTCGTTGCGCTAGCCGAGGCGGCGTCGGTGAGCGTCGGCTGGCTGGCCCGGGGCGAAGGTCCCGAACCTCGCCTTCAGGATGTCGGCAAGCCGCCTCGGAACCGTGACGGCGTCGCCCGCGATCCCGGCCTCGACACAAGGCGCTTTCTCCTTCTGCCGAAGCGCCCGGAAGCTGCCGCCGCCGGCGCCGAGACGCCCGCCCCACCGCCTGGCAGCGAATACATGGCGTTGCGGGACGACTGGGTCCGCGCGACGTTCGGCATCGAGCCCGACAGGCTCCTGCTGGAAACCGCGCGGGGCGAGTCCATGGAGCCCCGCATTCACGACGGCGATCTGCTGCTGGTGGACACGACGGAGCAGCAATTCCACAGCTTCGGCGTTTACGTCCTGGAGATCGCCGGCGAGCGCCTGGTCAAGCGAGTGCAGCGCAAGGTGGACGGCAGCCTGACCCTGATCAGCGACAACACGGCCTACGAGGCCGACCATGTTCCCGCAGCGGAGGCCGCCAACGTCACAGTGGTCGGCCGCGTGCTGTGGTCATGCGGCCCGGTGTGACGGCCCGCCGTCAACGCCAGATCGGGCGGCCGAGGTTGATGTCATGGCCGCTGGTCAACGCTCCGCCCAGCGCGCCGGCGCCGCCGCCGATGGCCGCGCCCACCAACGGACTGCCACCCGTCACCGCAGCGATCGCGGCGCCGCCTCCGGCCCCGATCAGGCCGCCGGACACCGCCCGGTCACCCCGATTGTAGCCGCAGCCACCCAGGCTGAGTGCCAGGGGGACAAGGACAAGGCACGTAGCGACACCGCGCCGCATGATGGAGTCTCCTTTCGTCCTGCGTTTGCTCAATTAGAATCGTGGCGACGTCACCGCACCGCCCACCGCACCGACGCCGCCGCCGATCAGGGCGCCTGTCGCCGGCCTGCCGCCTGTCACCGCCGCCACACCTGCGCCGGCGCCGGCTCCCAGCAAGCCGCCCGTCACCGCCCGTGTTCCAGGGTCGTAGCCGCAGGCGGCCAGGGCCGTCAGCATACTTCCGAGGGCCAGTCCTAAAGCGATCTTGCGTGTCATCGGCAAACCTCCCTGTGGCTTGGAATGATCTGATCGTGGTGCAGATCAGGGGAAATCCGGTGGCGGGAATGCGGCGATCGCGGGGCGCCCGCTCAACCTCTTGTTAGCGAGGGGGCGCGGGGCTAAGCCCATTGGCTTTCCGCCATCGCGCAAAAAGGTCCCCTTTGATGCTCTCTCGGGTGTTCGGCTTCATGTCAGCCGACATGGCCATCGACCTCGGCACCGCCAACACACTGGTCTACGTCAAGGGCCGCGGCATCGTTCTGGCGGAGCCATCGGTGGTCGCCATCGCCCATGTGCGCGGCAAGAAACAGGTGGTGGCAGTCGGCGAGGAAGCCAAGCAGATGCTCGGCCGCACCCCCGGTTACATCACCGCGAGCCGGCCGTTGCGCGACGGCGTCATTGCCGACTTCGAAGTTGCCGAGGAGATGATCAAGCATTTCATCCGCAAGGTGCACAACCGTCGCGGCTTCGCTTCGCCGCTGATCATCGTCTGCGTTCCCTCGGGCTCCACCGCCGTCGAGCGCCGCGCCATCCAGGAGAGCGCCGAAAGTGCCGGCGCGCGCCGCGTTCAGCTTATCGAGGAACCGATGGCGGCGGCGATCGGCGCCGGCCTGCCGGTCACCGAGCCCACCGGCTCCATGGTCGTGGACATCGGCGGCGGCACCACCGAGGTGGCGGTGATCTCGCTCGGCGGCATCGTCTATTCGCGCAGTGTGCGGGTCGGCGGCGACAAGATGGACGAGGCGATCATCAGCTACATGCGCCGCAACCACAATCTGCTGATCGGCGAACCCACGGCCGAACGGATCAAGATGGATGTCGGCGCCGCCGCCAGGTCCGACGATGGCGATGAGGGGCCGTACCGCGAAGTGCGCGGGCGGGATCTGATGAACGGGGTGCCGCGCGAAGTGCAGGTGAGCCAGCGCCAGATTGCCGACAGCCTCGCCGAACCGGTCAGCGCCATCCTGGAAGCGGTGAAGATGGCGCTGGAGAACACGCCGCCCGAACTGGCGGCCGATATCGTGGACAAGGGCATCGTGCTGACGGGCGGCGGTGCGTTGCTGTATCGCCTCGATCAGGTGCTGCGCGATGCGACCGGATTGGCGGTGGTGGTGGCGGAGAACCCGCTTCAGTGTGTCGCATTGGGAACGGGGCGAGCGCTCGAGGAGCGCAAGCGGCTGTCGAGCGTGCTGACCAGCATGTACTAAGAGAGGCGCCGGGTGCCCATCGAGGCATGGAGCAGTAAAATTCACCGCAGAGGCGCAGAGGGCGCTGAGGAGGCGAGTTGGGGAGGTCATAATCCCGACTTCTCAGCGCCCTCTGCGCCTCTGCGGTGAATATTCTCCGCGCACTCCCAACGCTGCGCGGCCTGCCGGTCAAGCGCGAACTGAGCGGGAAGCATGGTTGAGCGGGACGCATGCAATCAACCGATATGAAGTTGCGTGTGCAAAATTTTGTGCTGTGGGCAGCGCTTCTGGCATCATTGCTATCAGGCCACTCGACATTTGCAGCAGAGCCATACCGCATGTTGTCGCCGTCTGGCGCTGCGCCACATCCCGCCGTACTGCTTGTGCCGGGCTGTTCCGGCTTCACCGCAGTCAACGGAATCAACCTATACGACGAACGCGCGCGCGAATTGCAAGCTGCCGGCTATGCTGTCGTGTTCGTGGACTACCTCGGCCGGTTCGATAACTGCGGTCATGTTTCGCACGCCCAGGTTGGCGAGGATATACTCGGTGCTGCGACCTGGACACGCGCTCAACCCGGCATTGATCCAGGTAGGATATCGGTCATAGGCTGGTCGTACGGTGGCGGCGGTGTCCTTGCGGCATTGATGGCCATGCCTTCCGGGCCGCCAATATTCGCGAAGGCAGTGATGTACTACCCCGATTGCCGTGGAGAGAAGCCATGGACGACCACAGGTATCTCCGCGTTGATGCTGATGGGAGCTATCGATGATGTCGCACGTCCCGCCTTGTGCGACACTGTGGTGAAAAGGGCGCCGCCGAACACAATTCGCACAGTCTTGTATCCCAACTCCCGCCACTCGTTCGATATGCGGAGTCTGCCGGAGCGAGCCGAATATCCGTTCGGGACGATGGGCTACAATGCCGAAGCGGCCAACGCATCGTGGGCGACCGCACTCGATTTCCTTAGGTAGAATCTAAACGACGCCGAACACCCGGCGATCAAGGCGAGATCCCGTTTCCGTGCCTGAATTGCTCGCGGAACAGCATGACCCATTGCCCAACGCGAACCACCTCGGGACCGCAGGTTGCGGCGAGTTGAGATGCATGCGCCGGCGTGGTCAGCAGGAACCGGATGTTCGCCGCGCGCGTCTCCGTGCCGCAGCCCTGGTCGAACAATGCCTGACGGAGCTTTATGCGGCGATACCACTCGATGAGTTCTGCATCGTTGGTGGGTGCGAACTTCCACATCACAAGTGTGGGACGCCCGGTGCGCCGCTCGAAGTCGAGCAACTGGGTCTCGACGTCCGGGTCGATCAGCACAATGTCGGCTGGCGCCGTCGCGCGCGTGACCGCCGCGACAAGCAGACGCTTTTGCGCCCCGAGCGTCTCGTTCGCGGCTATCTCTCGTGTCAGTCGGCCGCCCACAATATACAGGAACCACGGACCGATCAGCGCCAGAAGAGCCGCGCGCAGCAACCACGCACGCCGCCCGGATACCGCCGCCGCGACTGCAAGCGCCAGCAGCAACCATAGCAACAAGATCAGCGACGAAGGCCGGAACAGGTAGAACTTCCCGAGCACGCCGCTGTCCCGATCGAGAAACTTCGGCCCAAGTACGAGGAAAAGGTATGTCAAAAGGCCGGCGAGCCACACCGCCAGCACGCGCAGCCGCCGCGTTGAACCGAGCCAAGCGACCACCAGGCAGGCCAGCAGCAGCGCGGCGGTCATGCGATAGCCGGGCATCCAGTTGTCTCGGAAATACTCCCAGGAGAGAAACGGCGACTGGTGATGCGGCTCGCGGATGATCGAAAAGATCACGTCGGGCGGCGGTATGTCGGTGGCGAGCTTGGCGGTGGTGTCGGCAATGCGGGACCAGGCGATCACCGCGATCAGCGGCGCCACCAAAAGCGCGAACAGCGCTGTCGCCGCACCGACACGCCGCAACTCCTTCGGCCTGTCCAGGAGGCGCAGCGCCATTGCAGCGACGAACCAAAACCCGCCGACCAGAAAATGAACATAGGTCGCTGCGGCTAACAGCAGTGCAGCCGTCGTCAGTCTTTCTGAGACCAGCACAAGTCGCAGCGCGGCCAGCACTATCACATAGGCGGCCACCTTGGCTTCGTAGCCGCTGAACATCCATTCGCCGCCGACGATGTCCTCGCCGATCAGCGCCATGACCATGACCGCAAGTGCCGCATCCAACGCCGTCAGCCCGAAGACGCTGAACAGCGGCGGCAGCGCAAGTGCATAGGCAGCAACCGTCAGTGACCGGGTGACGACCTGGGCCGACTCGTAGCCGATCGCCGAAACCAGTGCACCGAGCGTCCCATCACTCAGCATCCGGTGCGGCGATGCATCAAATATGGCGGTCTCCTGAGGCCAGGCGCTGCCATCGACGAACCGCTCGGCCAGCGCGAAATAGTTTTCCTCGTTTTCCGTGAGAATACCGTGCGGCGGGATCAGCAGCAGCAGGGCAATGATCAGGATGACGGTGCCGACCGCGCCCCGCCGGCTGCGCAATGCCGCGGCGGCTGCCGGTATGATGCCCCCAATTGTCTGGCCGGCCCGGGGCTTATACGCTTGCTTGGTTTCAACCATTGCGAATGCTTAAACTCCAGACGACATGATGACTTGCGAACCTGCCAGGCGCGAGTCGCGCACCGACCCGGTGTGCGACAATTCAACTGCAGACTGAGCCATGCGCTGCTGTCCGCTCGCGATCACGGTCGCGTTGCTGATGCTGTTTCCAATCCGCGTCGCAGCCGATTCCGGCGGAGTCAGCGATGAGTGGATCATGACGATGGTCCACCGGCATTGCGCGATGTGCCATTCCGAGAATCCGTCGCACACAATGCTACTGGGGCAGCAACCGCCAAAAGGTGTTGTGCTCGAGTCGATCGAGGATGTGCGACGCTTTGCGCCCCGCATCATGGAGATGGTCGTACGGAAAAAGTTTATGCCATTTGGTAATGAAACCGGGATGGCCGATGCGGATCGCGCCCGGTTCGGCCAGTGGATCGCTGCTCAGTAACCCCGCCGTGACGACCGCTTGTGTCGATGTCTGCACTGTGCAAAGCTGACAACGATTGACGGATATCGATCCACATCACTGGGCGCCGCGGATCAAGGCGCCGCCGCCCCTGGTGCGACGGACGACAGGCAATCGCCGATAGCTGGGGAGAAACATCCATGGCCCAGAGCAATCCCGGCCCGTATCGTGACGCCGAGCGCGGCGGCGCGACGGGCGCGGTGACCACAATCCCGACCACGGCCACCACCACCATCGTGCAGCGCAGCGCGCCATCGCGACGCGCGTTCATCAAAGGCGTGATCGCCTCAGGCGCGGCGGCGTCCGCGGCAGGCTACCTGTTCCGCACCCCCGGCATCCCGTCCGCACAAGCGCAGTCCGCCG
The DNA here is from genome assembly GCA_035569235.1 of Acetobacteraceae bacterium. GTDB lineage: Bacteria > Pseudomonadota > Alphaproteobacteria > Acetobacterales > Acetobacteraceae > JAMXLO01. The sequence continues at coordinate 8,652 of DATMND010000489.1, forward strand.
GCACCGTCGAGCGTCTGGTGACGCTGAACGTTAACGGTGTGAGCCGGCGCGTCGACGTTCTGCCGCAGGAGACTCTGTCGCACACGATCCGCTACAAGCTTGGCCTGACCGGCACGAAGCTCGGCTGCGATCACGGCGAATGCGGCGCGTGCACGGTGATCATGGACGGCGTCACGGTGTATTCGTGCTCGACGCTGACGCACAGCGTGCGCGACCGCAAGATCACCACGATCGAGGGCATCGAGGGACCGGACGGCAAGCTGCACAAGGTGCAGGCAGCGTTCGTCGCGGAACTCGGACCGCAATGCGGCTTCTGTACCAGCGGCCAGGTCATGGCCGCGGTTGCCCTGCTGGATCACAACCCCCATCCGACTGTCGAAGAGGCGCGCCTGGCGATGTCCGGCAATCTGTGCCGGTGCGGCGCGTATGATCACTACCTCAAAGGCGTGATGCGGGCGGCGGGGGAGGCGTGAGATGGCATACAAGCTGATCGGCCAGAACTTCGAACCGCATGATGTTGTGGCGAAGGTGACGGGGCGGGCGAAATACGCCGAGGACTTTCGTGCCGACGGGATGGTGTTCTGCAAGCTGCTGACGAGCCCGATGCCGCATGCGAAGATCCACGGCATCGATGCGTCGGACGCTCTGAAGATGCCGGGTGTGCTTGGCATTCTCACCGCCGATGATGTGCCGCAGTTCCCGCCGCCGCAGACGCCGATCCTGGCAAAAGATGAAGTGTTCTATGTCGGCGAACCGATCCTCGCGCTGGCCGCCGTGGATGAAACCACCGCGGCGGACGCGCTGGAGAAGGTGAAGATCGATTTTGAACAATTGCCGCATGTGTTGGACCCGCTGGACAGTTTGTATCCGGGCGGCCCCAATGCGCGGTCGAACGGTAACGTCGCGGCGGCACAGATCAACCTGCAGACGGTGAAGTGGCAGGCCGGCGACTTCGGCGACGACAAGACGCTGCCGATGGGCAAGCCCGCCGAGACCTGGAGCTACGGCGATCTCGATGCCGGGTTCAAGGCCTCGAAGCTGGTGCTCGAGGAAAGCTTCGTTACCGCGGGCTACTCGCATCACAGCATGGAGCCTCGCACTGCCATGGCGTACTGGCAGGGCGGCAAGTGCTTCCTGTACGGCTCGAACCAGAGCCACACCGCGGCGGTGCCGAACATTGCCCGCTACATCGGCATCGAACCCAAGGACCTTGTGTTCATCGCCGAGTATTGCGGCGGCGGGTTCGGCAGCAAGATCCCCGGCTATCCGATCATGGCCGTGCCGGCGCTGCTGTCGAAGAAGCTTAGCCGTCCGGTGATGATGCGCATCACGCGGATCGAGGAATACTCAATCGGCACCGCGCGGCCGACCTTCCAAGGCCATGCCAAACTGGGCTTCCGCGAGGACGGCAAGCTGCTCGCGGCGGATCTGTACATCGTGCAGGAGAACGGCCCACATATCGGCGCCGGCGATTTCCGCTCCGCCGGCAACGCGTTGTCGTTCGTCTATCAACCCGAAGCGATGCGATTCCAGGCGATTCCGGTTTTGACCAACACGCCGCTGCGCGGACCGCAGCGCGGGCCTGGCGAGAACCAACTGGTGCCGGCGATCGAGCCAATGATCGACAAGGCGGCGCGCGAACTGAAGATCGACCGGGTGCAGATCCGCAAGATCAATGCGCCGGACACAAACAGCAAGATCGGCGCCGACCGAGGCCCGGTGACCAGTGCGTTCCTGAAGGAGGCGCTCGACAAGGGCGCCGCGATGTTCGACTGGGAGACCAAGAAGCAGCGCTCCGGCCAGAAGACCGGTTCCAAGGTGATCGGCATCGGCATTGGTCAGGGCTACCACTCGGCGGGCAGCAACGGATTCGACGGTCTGGTGCGCATCACGCCCGACGGCAAGCTGCACGTCCACACCGGGGTCGGCAATCTGGGCACCTACTCGCATTCGGCAACCGCGCGGGTTCCGGCGGAGCTTTTGAATGTGGCGTGGGAAAACGTGGTGATCGAGCGCGGCGACAGCCGGCTCGGGCTGCCGTGGAACAGCCCGCAGGCGGGCAGCCTCACGGCATCGACCGAGTCGCGCACCAACTACGTCGCGGCGATGGATTTGAAGGACAAGCTGCTGGACATCGCGGCACAGATGCTGGGCGGCGCGCCGGGCGACTACGAACTCGGCAACGAGCGCGTGGTGTCAAAGGCCGATGCGTCGAAGTCGATCAGCTATGCGCAGGCGGCACAGAAGGCGATCGAACTGGGCGGCAAGTACAGCGCCAAGGAGGTGCCGGCGGACATCAATCCGGTCACCAAGGATGGCGTGGCGATGATCGCCGGCACGGGTTTGATCGGCGTTGCCAAGGACAACCTGCCGCGGGTCGGCGTGACGCCGGGCCTGACGGTGACGTTCGCGCAGATCGAGCTCGACACCGAGACCGGCAAGTTCAAAATCCTGGAAATGCTGTGCGTGGCCGACTGCGGCACCGTGCTGCATCCACAGGGGCTGGCGCACCAGATCCGCGGCGGCAACGTAATGGGCATCGGGATGGCGAAACTGGAACGCCATGTCTACGACCCGAAGCTCGGCATTCCGACGACCGTGCTGCTGTATCAGGCCAAGCTGCCGAGCTACCTCGACGTGCCGGCGGAGATCGGCTGGGGCGCAGTCGAGATGCCTGATCCGCAAAATCCGATGGGCGTGAAAGGTGTCGGCGAGCCGCCGCAAGGATCGGGGGCGGCGGCGATCACCACGGCGATCTCGGACGCCATGGGAGGCCACCTGTTCAATCGCACACCGGTTTCGACCGACATGATCCTGAACGCGCTGTCGGGGCGCCAGCAGGCGCACAAGCCGCTTCAGGTCAACTCGGTCTGAGGGAGCATCGCCATGATCGTCAAGGACATGATGCCTGCCTTCGAGCTGTATCAGCCGACACAGCTCGCTGACGCTTTGGCATTGTTGGATCGCCATCGCGCGGACGGCTGGACGCTGGCCGGTGGCAACGACAGCCTGAGCTGGTTCAAGGAGCGCGCCAAACGGCCGAAGGCTGTGATCGACATCACCGGCATCGCGGAACTGCGGGGAATTCGCGAAACCCCTGATGGAATCGAGATCGGTGCGCTGACCACGCTCACCGAGATCGAGCGCAACCCGATGATCCGCGCAAACTACCGCGTGCTGGCCGATGCGGCACGCCGCGTGGCCAGTCCGCAGATCCGCAACACCGGCACGATGGGCGGCAATGTGTCGCAGGATGCACGGTGTCTGTACTATCGCTACGGCCTGCCGTGCTACCGCGCCGGCGGCAACACGTGCTTCGCTGACACGCCGGAAGGCGTGAACCGAGAACATGCGCTGTTCGACTCCGATCGCTGCATAGCGGTGAGCCCGTCGGATACCGCGCCCGCGCTGGTGGCGCTGGATGCCAAATTCGTCATCCGCAGCACTAAGGGTGAGCGGGTCATCGGCACCGAGGAGTTCTTCATCGGGCCGAAGATCGACATCACGCATCTGACCTCGGTGCAGCCGCAGGAACTGCTGACCGCGATCCGCATTCCGAAGACCTGGGCCGGCGCGCGGTTCTACTTCGAGAAGGTGGCGGATCGCGATTCGTGGGACTTCGCGCTGGTCAACGTGGCGGCCGCGTTCGTCGTCACCAACGGCACGATCGAGCGCTCCCGCGTCGCATGCGGGGGCGTCAGCGCGGTGCCTCGGCGGCTGACCGTGGTCGAGGAGGTGATCAAGGGCAAGTCGCCGGACGCCGACATCGCCAAGCTTGCCGGACAGTCGGCGGTGCGCGGAGCGAAGCCGGTGAACTACAACCAGTTCAAGGTGCCGCTGATGGCGAACCTGGTGACGCGGGCGGTGCGCGACGCCACGGCCTGATGCCGCTGTTCCGCTACGCCACCAGCGTCTATGGGCAGTCCGTGCTGGTGGGGGCTTCGTGGGACCTGATCTGGTGGTTTGTCGGTGCGGGCGCCGCGTTCATCGTGGTGCATGCCGCGGTGAAGGCGGTCGCCGGTTCGCGCGCGGATGTGTCGGAGCGCTGACGCGTGGGCGGTGAGCGGGTCCTGCGGCATCACCTGGCCGACCGGCTGTATCACTGGACGATGGCGGCGGCGCTGCTGACGTGCCTGTTCACCGCGTTCCTGCCGATCCTGGGCTGGAAGTTCGCATGGGTGACGGCGCACTGGCTTGCCGGGATCGTGCTGACCGCGGCGGTGCTGTTTCACATCGTCCGCGCGGTGGTCTGGCAGGATTTTTTCGCCATGGTGCCCGGGCCGCGCGATCTGCACGCATCGTGGCGCTTCGTCACACGGGCGCTTGGACGCCGCGGGGCGCCGCCGCAGCGCGATGCGAAATACTCACTGCTGCAGAAGCTGTTCCACTGGCTGGTCGCCGCCACGGTGCTGGCCATCGTGGCGAGCGGGCTTTTGATGCTGGCCAAGATCGACACGCCGTTCTGGCGGCGCAATCCGTACTGGCTCGCCGATGCGCAGTGGGGAATGGTCTATGCGATCCATGGTCTCTGCGCGATGGCGATGATCACGCTGATCATGGCGCACGTGTATTTCGCGGTGCGCCCGGAGAAACTTTGGATGACGCGCTCGATGTTTCGCGGCTGGATATCGCGCGAGGATTATTTGCGCCATCATGATCCGCAACGCTGGCCGGAGCCGGATGCCGGGTTGAAGGGAAGCCGATGACCGAACCGGACGCAGCACCGCCGCCGTCGCTGGCGGAACGGATCGAAGTGGTCGAGCAGGCCTACGAACTGATGCTGGCCTATGCGGCGCAGGGACGGCAGAACGACACCGACGACAGCGGTTCGATCAGGCGGTTCCTGCGGCGCGCCGATGCGGCGCTGGACGGGTTGGCAGCGTGCCTGAGGGCGAGCGTGGCGGATCGGGCGGAGGCGTATGCGGACTTCATCGATGTGCTCGAACAGGATGCGCGACGCACGCGCGCGGCGTTTAGACTGGTGCTGGCGCAGCGCGCGCTGAGTTCGCAACTGATCGATAACCTCAACGCCTCGATCCATATCCGCGCGCTGCTCACCGATATCTTCCTGATCGACGAGACGCTGAAGGGTGGTGGCGGCGATGGATGATGACGTGCCGCCACGGCTGGGCGTTATCGGCTTGGGCGCGATGGGAGCGCGCATTGCCACGCGCCTGGTGTGGGAGAAGTTCAACCCGCAAGTCTACGACATGGTGGACATCGCGGTGCGTATGTTCACCAACGATGTCGGCGGCATGATGAGCGGCTCGCCGAAGATGATGGCGCAGACTTGCGATGTCATCATCACGGTCCTGCCGTCAGCCGATGCGTTGCGTGACGTGCTGTATGGCTGGGAAGGACTGGCCGGCGGATTCAAGCCGGGCGGCGTGGTCATCGACATGGGCACGTCGGATCCATTGGCGACGGTTGATCTGGCGAAGCAACTGGCGGAGCGCGGCATCGATCTGATCGATGCGCCGGCGCTCGGCACACCGTCCGACGCACGGACGGGCAAGCTCACCCTCGTCATCGGCGGCGATGAAACAGTGGTCGGGCGCTGCCGCCCAATCTTCGATGTGCTGGCGACGCGCACACTGCACGCGGGGCCGGTAGGATCGGGACAGGCGGGTGCGGCGCTTGGCGATTTTCTGCGCGGTGCAGGGATCCTTGCCGCCAGCGAGGCTCTGCGCATCGGGCAGCGATTTGGTCTGGATGCCAAATCGGTGATCGACATCGGCGAGACACTGAGCGGGCTCGGTCCGGCGATGGGCGCGCTGCTGCGCGCACAGGTGTTAACGCGCGAGTTCGATACGGGGCTGGCATTAGGACACGTGCTGAAGGGTATCGAGGTCACCACGAGTGTGGCGCAGTCCACCGGTGTGCATGCGCCGCTATTGGCTGCGTGTCGTGCCGCCTGGAATGCAGCCGAGGCGGGGATCGGATCCGGCTCGGATCAAAGCGAACTGATCCGGTGGTTGGAATCCGTTGTGGTGCAGGAGCCGCAGAGCGAGGTCTGAATAGTGGGACCGGCCAGACTTTGGGGGAAAACGAGTGCGCAGCAGGGATCGACGCGCAGTACCGGATGATCTGCAGCATGCAGCCGGCAACGGATTACTGGACCGGCGTGCGCTGTTTCGTGCCGGCGCTGCAGCTGCAGCGAGTGCGGGTTTCGCCAGCTCGGCGAATGCCACCGGACCGCTTCAGGTCGAACCGTGGATGCGCGAGGTGGGTGCACCGTTTACGGCATATGGCCAACCGTCACATTTCGAGAACAAGGTCGTACGTACATACGCCTCGCTGCCGGGAACCACCGGCACCGGCTCGGCACGCACGCCGCTCCAGGCGCTCGATGGCATGATCACGCCCAACGGCCTGCATTTCGAACGCTCGCACGATGGCATCCCCGACATCGATCCCGACACGCATCAACTGCTGATCCATGGATTGGTCCGTCGTCCGCTGAGTTTCAGCCTGGAGGCGCTGTCCCGTTATCCGTTGGTATCGCGCATCGCTTTTCTTGAGTGCGGCGGCAACGGCGGCGCGCTGTATCAGAAGACGCCGGTGCAGCTTGGAGTTCAGGGATTACAAGGCCTGTTGTCATGCGCCGAGTGGACGGGTGTGCCACTTGCCGTTCTGCTCGACGATGCCGGCGTCGATCCGAAGGCGCAGTGGATTCTGGCGGAAGGCGCCGATGCCGCGAGCATGAGCCGCAGCGTGCCGCTCGCGAAGGCAATGGATGACGCCATCGTCGCGCTGTACCAGAACGGCGAGCGGGTACGGCCCAGCAACGGCTATCCGATGCGCTTGCTGCTGCCGGGGTTCGAAGGCAACACCAATGTCAAATGGCTCCGCCGCATCAAGTTGACCGACGGACCGATGATGACCAGGGACGAAACCTCCAGATACACGATCTCGCTTCCGAGCGGCAAGGCGCTGCAATTCGTCTTCCCGATTGAGGCGAAGTCTGTGATCACGCGTCCGTCTCCCGGATTGCGGCTAGAAAGTGCCGGGCTCTATGAAATTTCCGGACTGGCGTGGTCGGGTTATGGCAAGATCGCCAAGGTCGATGTCTCCGCCGATGGCGGCAAGAGCTGGGCGCCGGCGATGTTGCAGGAGCCGGTACTATCGAAAGCGCTGACGCGGTTCCGCATTCCGTGGCAGTGGAACGGCGGTCCAGCCGTGCTGCAGAGCCGTACCGTGGACGAGTCCGGCTACGTTCAGCCAGGTCGCGAGCAGCTTATTGCCGAGCGCGGCAACAACACGATCTTCCATTACAATGGCATCACCAGTTGGGGTGTCGCCGCAAGCGGCGAGCTGACGCATGTCTATGCATAGGCTGTTGATCGGCGTCGCGCTGATGATGTCTGCCGCGTCCGGTTCCTGGGCGGACAGTCCGAATCTCGGTCGCACGGTATCGCCCGAGGAAGTCGCCGCCTGGGACATCAGCATCGCGCCCGACGGCGCAAACCTGCCGCGCGGCAGCGGCACACCGGCGCAGGGCGAAGCGGTGTACCGCGCGACCTGTCAAACGTGTCATGGCGAGCGCGGCGCGGGCAAGCCGAACGAGCAGTTGGTCGGTGGTCAGGGAACGCTCACCGGCGGCGGAACGCCGATCAAGACTGTCGGCAGCTACTGGCCCTATGCGACGACTTTGTTTGATTATGTGCGTCGCGCCATGCCGATCACGGCACCTAAATCACTGACCGATGATCAGGTTTATGCAGTCTGCGCCTACATCCTTTCGCTGAACGGCATCATCGGTGAAAACGACACGATGAATGCCGAAACGCTGCCTGCCGTTCGCATGCCCAACCGCGACGGGTTCGTTGTGTTCTCGCGGTCTCGGTAGCCTGCCGGAAGGTTGCGATTGACAATCGGCATCGGCGGGGCTTGGCTGACGGACAAGGGGAAGACCCCGATCAGATCGGCCATCGCGGCCGGCGGCGCTGGAGGGAACGACAGCATATGACACCCCAAGCCAAATCTCGTCTCGGCACCAGGTTTGCGATCGCATTGACATGCGCGTTGGCCACTGCGGGTGTCGCGCATCCGGCATGCGCGGCGGATATGACGTTCGAGCGGGCGGTCGCCTCCGACAGCGAAGCCAGCAACTGGTTGCTGCACCATAAGGATTATGCGGGGCACCGTTATTCCAAGCTCGATCAGATCAACGCATCGAACGTGCAGAATCTGCGTATGATGTTCACAGTCGGGCTCAGCGGAATGCAGAGCGGTGGCAAATATGCCTTCGGCAATCTCGAAGGCACGCCGATCGTCGAGGACGGCATGATCTATGTGACCGACGGCTGGGGCTCGGTTTACAAGATCGATGCAACGAGCGGGCGGAAGGGTACTGTCGTTTGGAAGATGGACCCCGGGACGGATCGCGCGTGGGCCGCCGACGTAGCCTGCTGCGGCGTCAACAATCGCGGTGTCGCACTTTGGAAGGACAAGGTGATCTCGGTCACGCTCGACGGCCGTCTGATTGCCACGAAGAAGGACACGGGCGAGACAGTGTGGGATCGCCAGGTCGCCAATCCGGCGGTCGGCGAAACGATGACGCTGGCACCGCTGGTCATTCGCGATGTCGCCATCGTCGGTGCCGCGGGAGCGGAATACGGCATCCGGGGCTGGATCGATGCGACCGATCTCAACACCGGCAAGCAGGTGTGGCGCACCTACACCATTCCGGGCAAGGGCGAGAAGGGCGGCGAAACCTGGAAGGGCACGCACAACGCGGCCGAACATGGCGGCGGCTCGGTGTGGCAGACCGGCACTTATGATGCTGCGACCGATACAATGTATTGGGGAACCGGCAATCCAGGCCCCGACTGGGACGCGGAATATCGGCCCGGCGACAATCTGTGGACCGACAGCGTGATGGCGATGGATCCCGCAACCGGCAACGTGAAATGGGCCTACCAGTACACGCCGAATGATCCGTTCGACTATGACGAGATCGGCGAGCACCCGCTGGTGGACGTGATGATCAACGGCCAGCCGCGCAAGCTCGTCGTACACGCCGCCCGCAACGGCTTCTTCTACGAGTTCGACCGCACCAACGGCCAGTTCATCAACGGCAAGCAGTACACCGACAAGCTGAACTGGACGGCCGGGCTCGACCCGGAGACCGGCAAGCCGGCCAACTACGACCCCAAGAAGGATGTGCAGGAATACGCCGAGGCGGCGCGGCACAACCGTAACAAGACGGTCGGGTTGCTGTGCCCCTCGCATTACGGCGCGAAGAACTGGGAACCGACATCCTACAATCCCGATCTTCACCTGCTGTATGTCGGCCTGTTCGAAGGCTGCGATGAGAACACCACGAAGGTGCAACCGGACTATGTTGCCGACGGCGGCACGGTCAAGCCGCGCGAGCTGTTCACCGGCGGCGGCGTGCGCTTTGTCGATCCGCCGAGCGGCAGCCTGAAGGCGATCGACGTGACGACGGGCAATGTTGTGGCGACGTTTCCGCTGCCCTATCCGAACCTGAGCGGGACGCTGGCAACCGCTGGCGGCCTCGTGTTCGCCGGTGAGCTGGACGGCACGTTCGGAGCATACGATGCGAAGACCCTGAAGGAGCTGTGGAGCTTCAACATGGGTACCGGCATCAACGCGCCGGCGGTCACCTATGCGGTGAACGGCAAGCAGTTCGTCGCCGTGCTGGTCGGCTCGCGGCAGCCGGCCTCCATCATCGGACAGCATCCGGAACTGAAGAACACCGCGACAGCATCGATGCTGGCGGTGTTCGGTTTGCCATAGGCGTGCACGCAGTAAATCGGGGGAAACTAGAATGATCACACGTGATGGCAGCCGGCGCGCCGGAAACGGTCTCACCCGGACGATCGCAGTTCTGTTGCTGACAGCCGCGGCGGTGCTGCCGGCAACGGCGGCGGACATGACCTATGACCGCGCGGTCAACGTCGACAAGGAGCCGGGCAACTGGCTGCTGCATCACAAGGACTATGCGGCGCACCGCTTCTCGCCGCTCGATCAGATCAATGCATTGAACGTGCGGGACCTTCACCTGGCGTTCGTCGTCGGGCTCGGCGGCTTCGAAAGCGGTGGCCGCTACGCCTTCGGCAACCTGGAAGGCACACCGATCGTCGAAGACGGCATGATGTACGTCACCGACGGCTGGGGCCGCGTCTATAAGATCGATGTCACCAGCGGCACTCAGGGCAAGATCGTCTGGAAGATGGACCCCGGCGTCGACCGCGCCTGGGCTGGCGACGTGGCCTGCTGCGGCATCAACAACCGCGGCGTCGCCTTGTGGAAGGACAAGGTGATCTCGGTCACGCTGGACGGCCGGCTGATCGCCATGAAGAAGGATACCGGCGAGCCCGTATGGGACCGCCAGATAGCCGATCCTGCGGTCGGCGAGACATTGACATTGGCGCCGCTGGTGATTCGCGACACCGCGATCGTCGGCGCGTCGGGTGCCGAATACGGCGTGCGCGGCTGGATCGACGCCACCGATCTGAACACCGGCAAGCAGACCTGGCGCACCTACACGATCCCGGCGAAGGGCGAGCCTGGCAGCGAGACCTGGAAGGACGGACGCAATGCCGCGTCGCATGGCGGCGGCTCGGCGTGGGAGACCGGCACCTACGATCCCGCGACCGATACGATGTACTGGGGAACCGGAAACCCCGGCCCGGATTACGATGCGGAATATCGGCCCGGCGACAATCTGTGGACCGATAGCGTGCTGGCGATGGATCCAAATACCGGCAAGGTGAAATGGGCCTTCCAGTACACGCCGAACGATCCGTTCGACTATGACGAGATCAGTGAACATCCTCTCGTGGATGCGATCATAAATGGCCAGCCGCGCAAGCTGGTGATCCATGCCGGCCGCAACGGGTACTTCTATGAGTTCGACCGGATCACCGGGCAGTTCGTCAACGGCAAGCAGTATGCCGACAACAACAACTGGACCCCTGGGCTCGATCCGGAGACCGGCAAGCCGGCGAACTACGATCCCAAGAAGGATGTGCAGCCCTACTCGGCAACGGCCGGACGCACGCGCGCCAAGCCGGTCGGTCTGGTCTGCACGGCGCATGTCGGCGCCAAGAACTGGGAGCCGAGTTCCTACAACCCTGATCTGCACCTTCTCTATGTCGGCTCGATCGAGGGCTGCGATGAGATCACCACCAAGGAGCAGCCCGACTTCGTCGCCGATGGCGGCACTGTGAAGCCACGCGAGCAGTTCACCGGTGGCGGGTCGCGCTATATGGAGAAACCAGTTGGCAGCCTGAAGGCGATCGACGTTCTGACCGGCGATGTTGTTGCGAAGCTGGCGCAGCAGTATCCGAACTACGCCGGCACGTTGGCGACCGGGGGCGGACTCGTGTTCACCGGAGCGATCGACGGGCGATTCTCCGCCCACGATGCGAAGACCCTGCAGGAGTTGTGGAGCTTCAATGCGGGCACCGGCATCAATGCACCGCCTATCAGCTACTCGGTGAACGGCAAACAATATGTCGCGGTGCTGGTCGGCTCCCGTCAGTCGCCTGCTATCTTTGGCATGCATCCGGAGCTGAAGAACACCGCGACGGCTTCGATGCTGTTCGTGTTCGGGTTGTAGCCGCAGGATATTGGTTGCATGACGCGGCAGACTGGAATCACCGGTCTGCCGCTAATTTTTGTGCCGCGTCGAGGAAAGAGGGATGACGGGCAGATTTTGGATGATCAGCCGCGGGCGTGGCGGCGTCGTGATCGTCATGCTGGCGATGCTGATACTGTTCGCCGGCGCTGCCATTGCGCAGACAGCCGAGGAACGGCAAGTCGACTTCGGCAAGGAAATCTACAAATCGAAGGCGACATGCCTGTTCTGCCATCGCTGGGACGGCAACGGCGATCAGGGCTATGGCGGCATCGCCCTGTCGCTGCGCAAGACGCAGCTGACGCACGACCAGCTCATCGAAACCATTCGCTGCGGCAGACCCGGGACCGGCATGCCGTACCACGATCAGTTCGCCTACACCGACAAGCGCTGCTATGATGTCACGCGCGCGGACCTCGGCGACAAGGCGCCACCCCAGGCGGTAAGCTTTCTCGCGCCGCGCGAGGTTCAGGCGGTGGTCGCCTTCCTCGAGGCGAAGATCAAGGGCCGAGGTCCCGCCACGCTGGAGGAGTGCGTCTATTTCTGGGGCGCCGAGACGAAGGAATGCGACACCTACAAGAATTAGTCTTCCCAACATGATTGGCGTTCGTGCGATGGCGTTGCGAGGCGGCGCTCTGGCTCTGGCCTTCGCTCTCGGGGTGCCTGTCGCAACTGCATCGGCGGATGAGGACCGCGGCGAGCTTCGCGGGCTCCGGCTGGGAACGCAGGCTGCCACGATGTCCACCGACGGCTTTGACGATTTTGCATGTGGCAGCAATGGCGGACCGCCGCGCGCGCCTCTGTCCGGCTGGACGGATTTTCACACGTGCCGGCCCGAGGCAAGCGGCTTGCACGAGGTCTATGTCCGCTTCGACGAACAGCAGGCGTACCAGGCGAAGGCATTTGGCGATCCCACACTGCCGAGCGAGGCGGACGGGACGCGCGTCGCCGGCCACCCGGTGATCCTGTCTGTGCTGTTCAACGATTCCGGGATCGCTCAGGAAATCCGGATCGTCACCGACCCGCGCACGCCGTTGTCGCTGCGGCGCATGGCCCAGCTTCTCCGCCTGCGCGTCATCGCGCACTATGGCGAGGAAAACTGGACCTGCGTCGACCTGCCGCCGGAGGCCGGCGAGACCCCGGTGGGCAAGATCTTCATCAAGCAGCGCTGCGAAAAGACGACGCCGGAACACCATCTGATCATGCAGGCGCGGCTGCTGCGGAAGCCAGGCCAGACAGACTATGATCCGGTGACGAAAGAGTTCCGGCCGGGACAGTTTGAGAGTTCGACGCGCCTGGAGATAGTGGACCCGTCGCTCAAGCTGGAGTGACGCGCGCCTTCGTTATTCGGCGCGATGACCATCAGGCATGATCGCATCGGTGAGCCTGGCGCCGCTGAGCTGTGCATCGGTCAGAATGGCAGTCAAAAGATTCGCCCCTGTGAGATTGGCACCGGTGAGATCGGCCCCGTGCAGGTTTGCGCCGCGGAGATTGACGCCCGTCAAATTGGCATCGCGCAGATTGGCGCCGCGCAGGTCGGTCTCGATCATGTCCGACATCGTGAAGTTGGCGCCATGCAGATCCAGATCGCGCATGCTCTGTCCGTTCAGTCGCACGCCACGCAGATCGACGCCGGCGAGTTTTGCACCGGCCAGTCGCGCGTCGGTCAGGTCTGCACCGGCCAGAGTGGCACCTTCGAGATTCGCCTGGACGAGCTTCGCCCGTCCCAAATGCGCTTCCATGAGGTTTGCCTTGACCATGTTGGAGCCCGACAGGTCGGCCTCGAACAGCAGCGCGCCAGACAAATCGGCGCCCGAGAGATTTGCCCATTTGAGGTCGGCGCGATCCAGATCGACCTCCCGCAGGTTGGCGTTGCTCAGATCGGCGTGCTGCAGCGAACTGCGGAACAGTTCCGAGCCTGCGAAGTTGCTGCCGCTCAGTCTGGCGCCGTTCAGTTTGGATCGGTTGAGCTTCAATGTCGACAGATCGCAATTTGTGCAGTCCTGCGTCTGTTTGGCCAGAAATGCGTCCCGATCGTCGGCATGCGCCGTCGCAATGCCAATCGCCAACGCAGCAGCCAGCAGGTACCGCACCCTCGTCACGCGGTTGCCTCCGCCACCGGTTTGCCAATCAGGCGAATGAACGCCTCTTCCAGTTCGGCCACACCGGCTTCGGCCAGCATCGCCGCAGGCGTGGTGTCGCGCAGCACCTTGCCATGGTGCAGCACGACAACGCGGTCGGTGCTGGCCGCCTCGTCGCAAAGATGCGTCGCCCAGAGAATGGCGATCCCCTGTTCGTCACGCACCTTGCGCACGAGGCGGATCAGGTCGCGCCGACTGGCGGGATCCAGACCGACGGTCGGTTCATCCATCAACAGAATGCGCGGCGCGTGCAACAAAGCCCGCGCCAGCTCGACGCGACGCCGGTTGCCGCCGCTGAGCGTTCGCACGCGGTCCTTGGCACGGTCGGCGAGATCGATGCGTTGCAGTTCGGCGCCGATGCGGGCTTTGGCAATGCCACGCGGCATGCCGTGCAAGCCAGCATGAAACAGCAGATTCGCAACCACCGACAATTCGGGGTCCAGTGTCGTCTGCTGGAACACGATGCCGAGGCTGGCGAGCGCGGGAACCGGGTCCCGGCGCATGTCGTGTCCCATGACCTCGACCCGGCCCGAGTCCGGCATGAACAAACCTGACAGAAGCTGGAACAGCGTGGTCTTGCCGGCACCGTTCGGCCCAAGCAGTGCAACGAACTCCCCGGGGTGCACCGCCAGCGTCACGCCGTCGAGCGCATGTCTGCGGCCATAGCTCTTCACGATATCGCGGACCTGCAATGCGGGCGGGGAAACGTCCGGTGCCGAAATCTGGTTCATGCAGCGTCCTGATGCATCGCGCTCGCTTGCCGCCGACCGTTGCGACAGCTAAGATTGTTCGACCGACACACGCGACGCAAGACGATCATGCACATTACGTTACAACGAGCCTGGTGCTGATCGTCGCATGCCTCCTCCCAGAGTCATATCTGCCATAGTTGCTCTTGCCGCACTGCTTGCGGCGTCACCGATGCCACTGCACGCGAAGGGCACCGGACTGGTCTTCGTCAGCAACGAGCGAAGCAACAACATAATCGTGCTTGACCCAGGGACATTGAAGCTGGTGAAGGATCTGCAGACGGCGGGGCGGCCACGCGACATGCACTTCAATGCCGATCACACGCTGCTCTATGTCGCATGCGGCGATGACGACGTGATCGACGTGATCGATGTCGCGAAGCTCGAGGTGGTCGGCAAGCTCGCGACGGGACGCAGCCCGGAGGCATTCGCAATCGATGAGGCACGCCAGCGACTATACGTGTCAAATGAGGAGAATTCCTCGCTGTCGATCATCGACATGACGCAGAACATCACCATCAAGGAGGTTCCGACGGGCGCCGAACCCGAAGGTGTGCTGCTGAGCACCGACAAGACCACGCTCTATGTCACCTCGGAAGTCGACGACCTGGTGCATGTAATCAAGGCGGAGGATGGTTTCGTCAGCGACAGCATCGTGACTGGAACCCGGCCGCGCCGGTTCGCCGCGACTGCCGATGGCAAGGAACTGTGGGTGTCCACAGAACTGTCGGGTGAAGTCTGGATCATCGACCGGGCGACCGATGCGGTAACCGATCATATCTCGTTTCTGCCGCCCGGAATGCGCAAGACGGACGTGACGCCTGTCGGCCTGGTCATTACAGCGGACGGCAAGACCGCCTATGTCACGCTGGGTCATGCGAACCATATTGCGGTTGTCGATGTCGCAACCCGCAAGGTGACCGGCTACGTCCTGGTCGGCGATCGGGCCTGGGGAATTGCGCTGAGCCACGATGAGAAGACGTTGTATGTGGCCAACGGACTTGGCGACGACATGACGGTGGTGGATGTGGCGAGCAGAAAGGCGACCGAGTCGGTGCCGGTAGGGCGGACGCCGTATGCGATCGTGATCGATGACTGACCAGCCGCGACGGATGGGGCAATTGTTCGGCATGGCAGTATGGCTTGCGCTGTCATTTCTGTGTTGCCTCGTAAGCATGCGCGCGGCGACCGCGCAGACGACGGACACACTGACCATTGGGTATGTCGAGATCGCCGGCGACCCACGCTACGCGCCGGTTCGCGGCGCGGAGCGCATGATACTTGCCACACGGGATCGGCCGTTTCCGGCAGTCGAGGTGGCAGTTGACGAAGCAAAGCCGCTAAGCCCAGTGATCCACCGGGAATTCGCTGTTGTTCGGATCACGGCGAAGACAGCGGACGATGTGGCACAGGCGGTGCTGGCGGCCTTGCAGGAACAGCACATCCATCTCTTCGTGCTCGATCTTCCGGGCGAGGCGGTGAAGATGCTGTCGCAGGCAGTGCACGGCAAGGATGTGCTGCTGTTTAATGCGACAGCGCCGGATGACTGGCTACGGCGGGAGGCATGCTCGGCTGACGTCGTGCATACGGCGCCAAGTCTGGCGATGACGACGGACGCGCTGGCGCAATACCTGGTGTTTCGGAAGTGGCGCGATGTGCTGGTGCTGCAAGGACCGCGACCGGGCGACGCCGTGCAGGCCGATGCGTTTGTCCGCTCAGCGGGAAAATTCGGCGCGCGCATCGCCGGCCGCGTGCCGTTCAAGCTTGGCAACGATCCGCGTGAGCGCGAGCAGAACGATATTGGCTTACTGACCGCCACCAGCCGAGACTACGACGTGGTGTTCGTCGCCGATACCGATCCGGACCTGGAGTTCGCACGCTCAGTACCGTACCGCACCACCCGTCCGCGGCCGGTGATCGGGTCGGTTGGCCTGATGGCCGACGCCTGGCTCTGGACCTGGGATCGCTACGGTGCGCCGCAACTGATCAACCGCTTTCTTGCAAAGACGGGACGGCACATGACCGGGCTCGACTGGTCAGCCTGGATGGCGACAAAGCTGGTGACAACCGCGGCGTTGCGTATGCGCAGCGGCGACTTCGGCAAGCTGGCGCCGCAGATTCTAAGCGATGCGTCCTACGACGGCGTCAAGGGACTGGCCGTGAGCATACGCCCGTGGGATCACCAGCTTCGCCAAGCGATCCTGCTCGCGACCGGCGATGCGGTGGTTGCCTCCGCCCCGCTGCCGGGCTTTTTGCATGCGACGAACGAACTCGACACGCTCGGCGATGACCAGCCGGAAACACCGTGCCGTTTGGGCGGTGGCTGACATCTGATGGCCCCGGCACACATGGTCCGCGCGCTCGCCGCCATGACCAGCCGGGAGGTTGTGAAGTTCGTGCATCAGCGTGGACGACTGCTGTCGGCATTGGTGCGGCCAACTCTTTGGCTCGTCGTGTTCGCCGCGGGATTTCAGAACGTATTCGGCGTGTCGATCATCCCACCCTATCGCACCTACATCCTCTACCAGGATTACATCGTGCCAGGGTTGCTGGGCATTGTCCTTTTGTTCCATGGCATGCAGTCGTCGCTGTCGATGGTTTACGATCGCGAGATGGGGATCATGCGGCTGCTGCTGACCGCTCCGTTGCCGCGTTGGTACTTGCTGTTGTGCAAGCTCGCGGCGGGCACATCGCTGGCGGTGATTCAGGCCTACATCTTTCTGGCGATCAGCCGGTTGTTCGATGTCGATGTTCCGCTGTCGGGCTGGTTGTACGTTCTGCCTGCATTCATCTCATCGGGATTGATGCTCGGAGCACTCGGGCTTCTGCTGTCGGTTTACATCCGCCAGATGGAGAACTTCGCAGGCACGATGAATTTTGTCATATTTCCGATGTTCTTCATATCATCGGCGTTGTTTCCGCTTTGGAAGCTGCGCGAGAGCGGCGCGATTGCGGTCTTTTGGCTGGCCGAGCTCAATCCGTTCACCTACTGCGTCGAGCTGATCCGCTTTGCTCTGTTTGGCATGTTCAACGCCCCTGCCGCAGCGGTGGTTGTCGGGTGCGGATTGCTGTTCTTCCTGCTCGCCGCGATCGGCTATGACCCACAACGCGGCCTGATCCGGCGTGCGCCGGGCGCGGCGTGATGGGGCCAAGCGCTATCGCGCAGGGTGCACGTCCTGCAGTCGCAGCAGTCCGTCCGCCAGGAACGTGAACCCGGCGACCTTGTTGGACAGACCGACGATGTTGCGCGGCGTCCAGAGATAGATGATCGGCAGGTCCTTGCTGACCTGCTGCCACACCCCTTCATAGGCCGCGCGACGCTGCGGGGTCTCGCTCACCGCACGCGCGCGATCCAGCAGCGCATCGACCGTCGCGTTGGAGTAGCGCGCCATGTTCAGCGCGCCGCCGGTGTGCAGGAAGCTCCAGGCATTGCTGTCGGTATCGAGCAGCCCGGACCAGCCGCCGAGCGCCACCGCGAAGTCGCCGCGCTGGACGGATGCGATCGCCGTGCCGAACTCCATCGCGTTGACCTGCACGGTGAACCCCGCCTCGGCGGCCATCGACTGGATGACCTCTCCGGCCTGCACATTCTGCGGCGTGTTGTAAACGATCAGCGGCACGGTCAGCGGCACGCTCACGCCGGCTTCCTTCAGCAGGGCGCGCGCCTTGGCCGCGTCCCGCTTCGGCGGCGCAACCTCCTCGACGTAGAGCGGGCTCAACGCCGAGGTCGCCTGGGCGTTGGGCTGGTACATGCCGCCATAGACCACCTGGCTAAGCGCTTCGCGGTCCAGCGCAAGTTCGAAGGCATGCCGTACGCGGGCATCGCGGCCGAGTGGCGTCTCCGCCTTTGGATATTGGCCGGTGTTGATGGTCAGCGCGCCGTAGCCAAGGCTGGGCACGGATACCAGCGACAGCTTCGGATCGCGCTTCACCGTGTCGGCGTCGAGCGGCGCGATCTCCGTCAGGTCGAGCGTGCCGGCCTGTAGATTGGCCAGGCGGATGCTGCTGTCGGGTATGATGCGGTAGGTGACGCGATCGTAGTGGATGCGCGCGGCGTCCCAATAACCGGGAAAGCGCTCGAGCGCGATGTGGTCCTGCGCCACCCGTTCGACGAAGCGGAAGGGACCAGCACACACAGGATGCAGTCCGAAATCCTTGCCGCCGGACTCGGCTGCCTTGGGAGGCAGCATCATGCCGGCGCGATCGGTCAGGATGGCGACGAACGGCGAGAAGGCCTGTTTCATTGCCACCCGCACCGTCAGAGGATCGATCACCTCGACATGGTCCATTGCGCCGATCTCGCTGCGGCGGAAGCTGCCGTTGGTATTGAGGTAACGCTCCAGCGTGTACTTCACCGCGTCGGCGTCGAACTTCTCACCGTTCTGGAACTGCACATCGGGCCGCAGTCGGATCAGCAGGGTCTTGCTGTCGGTCCACTCATAACCGGTGGCAAGCACCGGGACGATGTTCAGCTTCGCGTCAAAATCAAACAGTTTGTCGCACAGCGCCGTCATCACCACGGTACCGACATAGGTGCGCGAGAAAGTCGGATCGAGGACGTCGGGATCATCGCGCATGCCGATCCGCAACGTCTCGACCTGCTGGGCCGGTGCATTCGGTGCGTATGCGGACAGGACGGCGAGGCTCACGAGAAGCGGCCGAAGGCGCATGGGACCCACCTTGGTTGCGGATTTGCCGGGGCGATTCAGGCAGATCGTCTGATGATCGGCAATACGCCGCGGGACCGGTTCGCCACAACCGACGCCATGGCGATGGACGAGCGACTTGCAAAAGCATTAACATTCCGCGGTGCCGCCCAGCGTCGGCACCACGAGGCTATGACCATGGTCGATACCAGTTCGCCGGATTTGGTCCTGAAGCTGACCGCCCAGATCGTCGCTGCGCATGTCGAACATAATCTGGTGGCAGCCGATGCATTGCCCGGGCTGATCGAGCAGGTTTACCGGACGCTGCGCGAGGCCACTCAGACTCCGGCTGAGCCCGAAAAGCCAGTGCCGGCGGTGCCGGTCAAACAGTCCATTAAACCCGAGTACATCGTCTGCCTGGAGGATGGCAAAAAGCTCAAGACACTTAGGCGACACCTGATGACGTCGTACAACCTTACGCCAGCGCAGTACCGCTCGCGCTGGGACTTGGCGGCCGACTACCCCATGGTGGCCCCAAACTACGCGAAGCTGCGTTCGTCGCTTGCCAAGAAGATCGGCCTTGGCCGAAAGACCGAGGCGCCGGTGCGAGCGAAGGCGCCGGGACGCCCTGCAGGCCAGAAACGAGCTCAGAAGGCAGCCCGGCGCGGCCGCCGGGCTCGACCGGGATAGCCGCCCGCTACGCTTCAGGCAGCAAGGCGGGCGTTGATCTCCCTGGTCAAGACGTTGAGGTCGATCGGCTTGTACAGCACCGTCGCAGGTATCGCGCCGGCTTTCGCGACGAAACCGTAATAGCCTGTCATGAAGATGATTGGAACGCCGGGCGCCTGTGCCTTGGCTTGGTTCGCGAACGCAAGCCCGTCCGGCTCGTCGGCTGGCATGACAAGGTCTACCAGCAGCAGATCGATCCTTCGCTTCGATTCAATCTCGCGCTGCGCCTGTCTGGTGCCGCTGGCCACGATCACATCGAAGCCGGTTTGAACAAGGTGCTCCTCGAGCATCTGGCTGACCGCCGCATCGTCATCGATCAGTAGGATCGTAGGCATCGTTTCTCCCGCAGGAATCCAGTTGGGAACCCTCCCGGGTGGAAGCGGCCAAAGGATTGCATAAGAATTTCCCCGGCAGGCACACGAGTGGGTGAAAAACTGCACGGGTGAACAACCTCACAGGCACATTGGCGCGACGGAAGTGGCCCGTTGTGACACGGACCGGTCCGCGCCGATATGTTCGTCGTTGCAGTGCAGCAAAGCCGAGGCTAACTTACGGTAGCAACCCTGTCCGGTCGGGCATCTGTGCTTGGCTGGGCGGATGGTGATACTTGATCAGTATTGTCCGAACGCAGGCGATCGAAGGTATGATGATGGGCTCCCCGCCAGGACCAGGGCTGTATGATCCCCGCAACGAGCATGACTCCTGCGGCGTAGGGTTCGTTGTCAACATCAAGGGTCAGAAATCACACGATATTATCCAACGCGGCCTGCAGATCCTGGTGAACCTTGACCACCGGGGCGCGGTCGGCGCGGACCCGTTGGTGGGGGACGGCGCCGGCTGCCTGATCCAGATGCCGGATGCGCTGCTGCGCCATTGGGCAGACGAACATGACCTGAAACTGCCGGCGCTGGGCCGGTATGCGGTTGCGATGTGCTTCCTGCCGCAGGATGGCGACGCACGCGACTTCGCGATCCGGCTGCTCGAACACTATGTCGTCGCCGAGGGCCAGTCCGTGCTCGGCTGGCGCGAAGTGCCCACGGACCTCACCGGCCTCGGCGAGCGGGTCATCGAGACGATGCCGGTGATCCGCCAGGCGATCGTGGTGGCCAATCCGAAGCTGAAGGATCAGGACGCGTTCGAGCGGAAGATCCTGACCATCCGCAAGCAGACGCTGAACAACGTGCGCGGTCTGGCCGATCAGCGGAAAATGCCGGGCCTGGGCGAGCTCTACATGCCGTCCTTCTCCACGCGCACGGTGGTTTACAAGGGCCTGTTGCTGGCGCCCCAGGTCGGGACCTTCTATCAGGACCTGCAGAATCCGCTGACGCAGTCGGCGCTGGCGCTGGTGCATCAGCGCTTCTCGACCAACACGTTTCCGTCGTGGCGGCTGGCGCACCCGTATCGCTTCCTGGCGCATAACGGCGAGATCAACACCGTCCGCGGCAACGTCAACTGGATGTATGCGCGGCGGCATTCGATGGCGTCGGAACTGATCGGGCCGGACCTCGACAAGATGTGGCCGCTGATTCCGCACGGCCAGTCGGACACCGCCTGCATCGACAACGCGTTGGAGATCCTGGTGGCCGGCGGTTATTCGCTGGCGCATGCGATGATGATGCTGATCCCGGAGGCGTGGTCGGAAAACCACCTGATGGATCCGCAGCGGCGCGCGTTCTACGAATACTACGCCGCGCTGATGGAGCCGTGGGACGGACCGGCGCTGATCGCGTTCACCGACGGATCGGTGATCGGCGCGGTGCTCGATCGCAACGGCCTGCGCCCCGGCCGGTACTGGGTGACCAGCGATGGCCTGGTCGTGCTGGCCAGCGAGGTCGGCGTGCTCGACATCGACCCAGCCACGGTGATCAGGAAGGGGCGGCTGCAGCCAGGCCGCGTCTTCCTGGCCGACACGGCGGCCGGCCGCATCGTCGAGGACGAGGAGGTCAAGGCGGCGCTGGCCGCCGAGCACCCGTACGAGAACTGGCTGCACGCCGGGCTCGTCTACCTGGACGACCTGCCTGAC
>DATMND010000490.1:0-24261 GCA_035569235.1 Acetobacteraceae bacterium
CGCGAAGCAGGAGGGATTTGAGAACTGGGTGCAGATGCTGCACTTCAAGAAGGACTGGGAACTCAACACCGAGGTGCCGGTTCTCGGCCCCTGGCGCAGCGTGCGGCCGATCAACAGCCCGATCTGGCTGCTGGAGCGGAACCCATACTACTACGCGGTCGATACCGCAGGCAACCAGTTGCCGTATTTTGATAAGGTGCAGTTCACGCTTGCCGAGAACCTCGAGGTCATCAACCTCCGCGCGATGGCCGGCGAATACGACGAGCAGGAGCGGCATATCGACCTGGGCAAGCTGCCGGTGCTGCTCGATAACCAGGCCAAGGGCAACTACAAGGTCCATTTGGATCTCGGATTTGCCGGCTCCGACTTCATGTTCCACGTGAACCAAAGTTTCGCGGGCGATGCGGAAATTCGCAAATGGCTCATCAACGCCGACTTCCGCCGCGCCCTGTCGCTTGGCATCGACCGTGACCAGTTGAACGAGACGTTCTGGCTGGGTGTCGGAACGCCCGGTTCGCCCGCGCCCGGCGAGACCATGCCACAGAGCTTGGGCCCGGAATGGCGCAAGAAGTGGTCGGTGCTGGACGTCGTGCAGGCCAATGCGCTGCTCGACAAGATCGGGCTGGCCAAGAAGGACGCGGAAGGGTTCCGGCTTCGCACCGACAACGGCGAACGGCTGCGCATCCAGGTGATCGCGATCGCTGCGTTCCTGCCGTATCCCAAACTGTCCGAAATGGTCGCCGATCAGTGGCGCAGGATCGGCATCCAGGCGGATGTCCGGGAGATGGAGCGCGGGCTCGGTTTTGCCAAACTGACAAACAACGAACATCAGCTGTTCGTCTGGAACAATGGCGGCACAGAGTTGCTGTACCTGTTTCCCACCTGGGCCGTGCCCGTTGTTCCCGGCGCCGCGTTCGGGCCCGCCTATGCGGCCTGGTACGCGTCGGGCGGTGAGCAGGGCACCAAGCCGGACGATCCGAACATCCTGAGGATTTTCGATCTGTATACCGAGGCCGCCGGCCTCAAGGCCGAGGGCCGCAATCGCAACGCCCAGGAGATTTGGAAGATCCTGGTAGATCAGCAGTATGGGATCGGCACGGTCGGCCAATCGCCGGCGGGGCTCGGCGTGCGCTTGGTTTCAAACCGGTTGGGCAATATCGCTGCCCGCGTCTGCAACGCACAGCATTGCCGCACCCCGGGGAATTCGCACCCCGAGACGTGGTACTTCAAGACATGATGTTCTACACGCGACCGAGCCAAATATCCTCCCCCTCCCCTTGCGGGAGGGGGTTGGGGGGAGGGGTGCGTGGCGCTGCCCGACCCCCTCCCCCCAACCCCCTCCCGCAAGGGGAGGGGGAGTTTGTCTGTCATAGCCTATGCTGACCTACCTCCTCCGCCGCCTGCTCCTTGCTGCGATCACCGTGTTCGCCATTACGATCGTGACCTTCATCATCCTGCACCTGCCGCCAGGCGATTTCGTCAGTGCGTACGCCGCACAGGCGAGCGCATCGGGTACCGCGATATCGGCGGCCGAGGCGGATGCTCTGCGCCTCGCCTACGGACTCAACGAGCCGCTCTGGGTGCAATACTGGAAATGGCTTGCAATGGTGGCGCGCGGCGACTTCGGGCGCTCCTTTGAATACGGACGGCCAGTGACCGAGGTCATCGGCGACCGCCTGTGGCTGACCGTTCTGCTGTCGCTCGGCGCCATCGTCGTCACTTGGGCGCTCGCATTGCCGATCGGCATCTACTCCGCCGTTCGGCAGTATTCGTTCGGCGACTACGTGTTCACGTTCATCGGCTTTGTCGGGCTTGCCATCCCGAACTTCCTGCTGGCGCTGATCATCATGTATTTCGGGTCGCGGCTGTTCGGCATCAATGTTGGCGGCCTGTTCTCCGCCGAGCAGCAACTGGCGCCGTGGACCTGGGCGAAATTCATCGACCTGCTGCAGCATCTGCCGGTGCCGATCCTGATCCTCTCGCTTGCCGGCACCGCGCAGCTTGTGCGGATCATGCGCGCCAACCTGCTCGACGAGTTGCGCCGGCCTTACGTGGTGACCGCGCGCGCCCGCGGCCTGCGGGAGCGCCGCGTCATCCTGAAATACCCGGTCCGCGCGGCGATGAATCCGTTTGCCAGCACCATCGGCTACCTACTGCCGTTCATGGTCTCTGGATCGGTGATCATCTCGGTCGTGTTGAGCCTGCCGACGGTCGGGCCGCTGCTGCTGCGGTCGCTGCTGGCGCAGGACATGCTGCTGGCGTCCACAATCATTCTGCTGCTCGGCGTGCTGACGGTGATCGGCACGCTGCTCTCGGACCTGCTGCTGATGTGGATCGATCCCCGCATCCGGCTCGGCCAGTTGCGATGAGCAGCGCGGTCTCCGACAGCGCCCCGCCGCTCGTCACCGAGGCAGAGACACGCGTCGCCGTCGCCACGCAACGCCAGCTCATCTGGTGGCGATTCAAACGGCACAGGCTGGCGGTCATCAGCGCGGGGATCGTGCTGGCGTTCTATGTCGTGGCGGCGTTCGCCGATTTCATTGCCTACGCCGAGCCGTTCGACACCGAAGCGGCCCGCAGCTACATCCCGCCGCAGCCGATCCACTGGTTCGACGCCGACGGCAATTTCCGCCCGCAGGTCTACGCGCTGAAGGGCAAGCGCGACCCGCGGACCTTCAAGCTCGCCTACGCCCCGGACCCGTCGGATCCGCGCGACCTGGTGCTGTTCGGCCACGGCTATCGCTACGACCTGTTCGGTCTGATACCGACCGACCGGCACCTTCTGGGCCTCGCCAACGGCCGGCCGCAGGACGCGATCTTCCTGTTGGGGACTGATCAATTGGGACGCGACGTGTTTTCCCGGCTCGTGCTCGCCACCCGCACGTCACTGACAATCGGACTGGTCGGCGTGACGCTGAGCCTGGCGCTCGGCGTGTTGCTAGGCGGCATGTCGGGGCTGCAAGGCGGCTGGCTGGACACCGTCATCCAGCGTGTCATCGAGATCCTGCGCTCGGTGCCTACCATCCCGTTGTGGATGGGCCTCGCCGCGGCGGTGCCGGCAAGCTGGTCGCCGCAGCGCGTCTATTTCGCCATCACCATCATCATCTCGCTGATCGGCTGGACCGAATTGGCCCGGGTCGTGCGCGGGCGGTTCCTCGCACTGCGCGAGGAGGATTTCATTACTGCCGCCGAACTCGCCGGCGCATCGCGCATGCGCATCATCTTCCGCCACATGGTGCCGTCGTTCCTGTCGCACATCATCGCCGCGGTCAGCCTTGCGCTGCCCGCCATGATCATCAGCGAGACCACACTCTCATTCCTCGGCCTTGGACTGCGACCGCCGGCGATCTCGTGGGGCGTGATGCTGCAGGATGCGCAGAACCTCCAAACGCTCGGCCTGGCGCCATGGCTGCTGTTCGCCGCCGTGCCGGTCATCGTGGTGATCCTGGCGTTCAACTTCCTGGGCGACGGATTGCGCGACGCGGCGGACCCGTATGGCTGAGCCGATCCTCTCGGTGCGCGATCTGCACACGCATTTCTTCCCGAACGAGGGCGTGGTACGCGCGGTGGACGGCACCTCGTTCGACCTATTCCCCGGTCGCACGCTCGGCATCGTCGGCGAATCGGGCTGCGGCAAGAGCGTCACCGCGCGGTCGATCCTGCGCATCGTCGAACGCCCCGGCCGCATCGTCAGCGGCGAGATCATCCTGCGCCGCGCGGACGGCCGCACGGTCGATCTCGTGAAGCTCGCCTCGGACGGCGCGGAGATGCGGGCCATCCGCGGCGGCGAGATCGGACTGGTGTTCCAGGAGCCGATGAGTTCGCTGTCGGCGTTCCACACCGTCGGCAACCAGCTCATCGAGGCGATACGGCTGCACTCCACTCTGTCCAAACGCGCGGCGCGGACGCGTGCGATCGAGCTGCTTGCCCTGGTCGGCATCCCGCGTCCGGCGCAGCGCGTCGATGCCTACTCGTTTGAACTGTCCGGCGGCCTGCGCCAGCGGGTGATGATCGCCCTCGCGCTCGCCGCCGAACCGCGCATCCTGATCGCCGACGAACCGACGACCGCGCTGGATGTCACGACGCAGGCACAGATCCTCGAGTTGATCCGCCGACTGCAGCAGGAGCGCGGGCTGGCGGTGATCCTGATCACCCACGACATGGGCGTGATCGCCGAGATGACCGACGATGTGGTGGTGATGTATCTCGGCCACGAGGTGGAAAAGGGCCCAGTGGACGCGATCTTCCACGCGCCCCGACATCCGTATACACGTGCGTTGCTGCGCTCAATCCCGAGCGTGCTGGCCGCGCCGTTGTCGCGGCTTGCCACGATCGCGGGCTCGATCCCGCATCCCTACGCGCGGCCACCCGGATGCCCGTTCCATCCGCGCTGTCCAGACGCGATCGGCGGGGTGTGCGAGAGGTCGTTTCCCCTCGAGGTGGCGATCGGCGAACGCCATGACGTCGCGTGCCATCTCTATACCGCGGGAGCGGAAGCCGTGGCATGAGCGCAACGCCGCAGGTTCTCGACGTACGCGGACTTCGGAAATTCTACCCGATCCATCGTGGCTTGCTCGGCCGGCTGGTCGGTCAGGTTCGCGCAGTGGACGGCGTCAGCTTCACGATCGAGCGCGGTGAGACGCTGTCGTTGGTGGGCGAAAGCGGCTGCGGCAAAACCACGACCGCGCGCTGCATCCTGCGCGCGATCGCGCCGAGCGAGGGAGATATCCGCTTTCGTACCGGCTCCGGCGCCGAGATCGACGTGGCGCAGCTTGGGCGCAAGGAGTTGCGGCCGCTGCGGCGGCAGATGCAGATGATCTTCCAGGATCCGTTCTCCTCGCTCAATCCGCGGATGACGATCGCCGAGATCATCGGCGAGCCGCTGCTGGTGAACGGCATCGGCGACGTGCGGACGCGAAATGCGCGCGTTTCGGAACTGCTGGACCTCGTGCACCTGCCGGGCGCCTATCTGAACCGGTTCCCGCATGCGTTCTCCGGCGGCCAGCGCCAGCGCATCGGCATCGCCCGCGCGCTCGCGCTCAACCCCTCGCTGATCGTGGCAGACGAACCGGTGTCGGCGTTGGACGTCTCGGTGCAGGCGCAGATCGTCAATTTGATGCTGGAGCTGCAGGATCGCCTGGGCATCGCCTATCTGTTCGTCGCGCACGACCTGTCGGTGGTGAAGCATGTCAGCCACCGCGTCGCGGTCATGTACGTCGGCAAGATCGTCGAGGTCGCCCCCACTTCGGCTTTGTTCGACGCTCCCCGGCACCCCTACACCGAGGCGCTGTTGTCCGCCGTGCCGGTGCCGGACCCGCGCTTGCGGGCGAAGCGGATCGTGCTGGAGGGCGATGTGGCGGATCCTTCCGACCCTCCGCCAGGCTGCGCCTTCCATCCGCGTTGCCGCTACGCAACGGAGCAGTGCCGACAGGAGACTCCGGCGCTGGAGGAGGTGTCACCGGGACACTGGGTGCGGTGCATCAGGGCTCAAGAGCTGACACTGCGCGGCGTCGCCGTAGCGGGCGAGGGCTCGCCGTCATGAAGCAGCCGATGGTGTCCAGGTCAGTCCAGATGCGTCCGCTCCGCATTCCTGCAGCACTCGCACCTGTACTGGTTCATCACGGCCCCGGAGCTGCGCCGCGTGCTGTGGCAGGTTGGCTCCCGAAACTTCGGCGTAGCGAAACACCTCCTCCGAGACGACTGCCTCGCAACCGATCTCCTTGGTCATTTGCTGGAGCCTTGAGGCCACATTCAGCGGATCGCCAAGTGCCGTGAAGGTCACATGATCACGAAAGCCGATTTCGCCGATCACCGCGCGGCCGCAGTGCAGTCCGATGCCGAAGCGGATTGGCTGCGTCACCTGCTGCCTGATTGCCGTATTCAGCCGTTCGATATTGGCCGCGACCAACGGCAGCGCGGTGAGCGCCTGTCGGCAAGCGGTGGCCGGGTCGGTCTGCAAGCCGAAGATCGCGAGCACGGCATCGCCCAGGAACTGGTTGGGTAGGCCGCCTGCCTGCACGATTGCGGCCGAGATCGCACTTAGGAAGTGGCCGACGATAAAGATGCTGTCGAAGGGCAGTCTTGCTGCTGCGAGCTGAGTGGAATCACGCATATCCACGAACATGAACGCGGCGAACCGCTCTTCCGCGATAGAGTGCAACTGGCGTCGTTGGAGAAATGCCTTGGATGCTTCCAGCGGCACCAGCGGCCACACGGAAACATCATGTTTCGGGCGCAACTGGCAGGCGAGGCGCACGGATTGCCAATCGGCTCCCAGCCGCTCGAGGACGCGCCGCTCCACATCGGCTGGCACAGGCAGTGGCATGTCACTGACCACGCGCACCCGACACAACGTGCACCGGGCCCGTCCACCGCACGTGCTGGCATGGGGAATACCGGCCATACGGCTTGCCTCGAGCACCGAAAATCCAACTGGCGCGAACACGCTTCGGCCATCTGGATACCGAACCCGGATGCGCCCGGACCAGCGCTCGCTGATCGTGCGCGCCAGCCGCGCCAGCAGAACCACCAACAGGGCGCCGCCATCGAACAACAGGAAGTCGTTGCGCAGATTCGCGAGCCAAAGTCTTTGCGTTTCAGTCCCGATGGCCGAGGCTGTTGTGGCGGTCGCGCGCCAGGCGGGATCCTGCGCCAGCGCCATGACTTCCCGACCGCCTTGCAGGTATCCGAGCAGCGCAAGCACCGGCAGCAGCACGGCGATGCTCAGCAGCACGCTGCGCCAGGCCTCGAACCATGGTTTCACCCGCAACCAGAAGTAGACGCCGAAGCACCCGTGCAGCCATGCGACCACAAGCAGCGTCAGTTGGATCCAGCCGAAGGACGGCGATACAACCCAGAGCGAGTACAGCACATGCGCATAGCCCTTGTTCAGGTCAAACGCGGCGAAGGCAATGCGCGTACCTGCAAGGTGGTTCGCAAGCAGCGGCGGTATGCACAAGCCGAGCAAGAGCTGCGTCAGCTCGCTCCGCGTCCAATGCACGGAACGCCGCTCGTACAGCGCCCATAGAGCCAGAAAGAAATGCGTCACCAGCGCGCTGTAGAGCGCGGCCGTTCCGAGCCATCCCTGCCAAATGAATTTCTGTATCAGCAGATCTCGCTCCAGCCATGCCAGCGAGATATTCCCGAGTGAATGGTTCAGCAGGTGCGTTCCGACATAGGTGAACAGCACCAAACCGCTTGTCAGGCGGACAGAGCGCACCCCGGTTGGCCACGGACTCCGAAGGTACGGGATGGCTCGCACTCTCCCCCCTTGTACGGCGCGCGCCAGACGGCGCGACACGCTTGCCGCATCGAACGGTAAGTTCCCCGAGGAACCTGCCGCTTACGCAAGGACTCGCCTGACGTACGACCTATTCCCGCGAACAGCTTTGCAACGACCAGTCACGGTGAGGGCCGGCCTCACGTGCGCGTCAGTCCAGCGCATCGCGCAGCTGGCGCTCGTAGTGGCGGTAGTATTTGTCGGTGACGAGGTCGGTCTTGACCACAACGGCAACATCGGTCGTGTTGAACTGCCGGTCGATCACCGCGCCGTCGCCAACGAATCCTCCCAACCTCAGATATCCTTTGATCAGCGGCGGCAACTGCGCCACCACGCGTTTCGGATCGAGCAGGCTCGGCGGCATCCGCCGCATGTCCACATAGCGGTGCGGCAGAGCGCGCGGACGAACGGCGGGCGGCGCCAGGTGGTTGTAGTACAGATACGTAAGGTCGTGTGCCAGAGCATCCGGGTCGGTGCCATGCAGGCTCGCACACCCGAACATCAAATCGATCCGATAGTGGAACACGTAGGCTGCTATGCCACGCCACAGAAGCTGCATGGCCGCGCGGTTGCGATAGGCGGCATCCACGCAGGACCGGCCAAGTTCCAGGATGCGACCCGGAAAATTCATGATTGGCGCGATGTCGTATTCATCCGCCGAATAGAAATTGCCGTGATTCGCCGCGGCTTCCCGCTGGATGAGGCGATAGGTACCGACCACCCCTTCGGCGCCGGCACCGATTGCATGATCAACCACCAGCAGATGGTCGGCGATCGAGTCGAACGCATCGCGGTCGCGCCGGCTGGCAGCGGTCGCCGCATCGGCTGTCGCTCCCATCTCCTGGTAGAACACCCGGTAGCGGAGTGCCTGCACGGCGTCGATCTCCGCCTGTGTGACGGCGATCCGCACGCCCAGGGTACCGGCGCGGAGTTCGGGAAAGGGCAGAATGTCGGTCCTGGCGGTTCGGAGTTTCTGCTCCACCGTCATCGCTCCGCCCTTCCCTGCATGATCGCCGGCTTGGCGCCTGGCGCCGCATCGGACCCGCTATGGCCTGCAAGGACGGTGGGTGAGCCTGACTGCTGGGCTGAGGGGGCCGACCGCGTGGCGCGCTGCCTCGCCGCCCTGTCGCGACCTGCCACTGCCGGGTCGCGCCGGCGGCCGAACAGTTCCAGACGCAGCGAGACAAGGTCGAAGCCGAGCCGCTCCGCGATAGTCTGCATCAGCCGCTGATATTCGGGATCCTGAAACTCGATGACCTTGCCGGTATCGATGTCGATCAGATGGTAGTGGTGACCGTGCTCAGTCGGTTCATAGCGTGCGCGACCGCCGCCGAAATCGCGGCGTTCCAGAATGCCCTTCTCTTCCAGAAGACGCACCGTCCGATAGACGGTGGCGATGGAGATCCGGGCATCGAGGGCGGTGGCGCGGCGATAGAGTTCCTCCACATCGGGATGGTCGGAAGCTTCGGACAGCACGCGGGCGATGACGCGACGCTGGCCGGTCATCTTGAGGCCCCGTTCGACGCACAGGCGCTCGATGCGCGATTCCATCGGATCCCTTGCGATCAACCCTGCCGCCTGGTCACCCAGGACGAGCCCCCGAAATGTCCAGCAGGGGCTCTCAGTTACCCGCTGGTACCGTCCCGGTCACGACAGCCATCCGCGGGCGTGCATCGGCGTAGCCGATCCGGGTCGGACCTGTCCAATGTCTCGCTTCAGGCGGCAGCCCGACCCGGGGAAGCCTGCCGGCGTCCGTCGCCGCGGGGCTTGGTGCCGAGACCGCTCTTCTTGGCCAACGAGGAGCGATGCTTGGCATAATTGGGCGAGACCATCGGGTAGTCGGACGCCAGTCCCCAGCGCTCCCGATATTGGTCCGGCGTCATATTATAGGCCGTCTTGAGGTGCCGTTTCAGCATCTTGAGCTTCTTCCCGTCCTCCAGACAGACGATATGGTCGGCGAAGACCGATTTCTTCACCGGCACAGCCGGCTGTGGCCTCTCCGGCTGGATCGGTTCCTTGCCGACACCGGCAAGCGTCTTGTAGACCTCCTGGATCAGGGACGGCAGCGCGTCTGGCGAGACGGAATTGTTGGATACATGCGCCGCGACGATCTGCGCAGTCAGTCCGAGGACATTGGCAGTCGCCGGTAGATCGGCCATCTCAGTTCCTTTCAAGTCGGAAGACTTGCGCCATATAATAGCGCGGCAGGCCGTTTCGCAATGGATATTTGGAACTGCAAGAAGCCGGTTAATAACATGACAGACAAGCAAGTCGCCGATCATGAACTGGACATTACCGGCGAGGTATGCCCGATGACCTTCGTGCGAACGCGGCTTGCCCTCGATCGTATGACCCCGGGGCAGACACTGCTGGTACGGCTGCGCGGCGAGGAACCACTGCGCAACGTGCCGCGCACCGCCCGCGAACAGGGCCACGAAGTGCTGTCATTGGCGACCGATGCCGACGGCGTCAGTCAGCTTCTGCTGCGGCGCGGCGGCTGAAACCCGAGTCAAGCCCAATGGTCACAGAAGTTTCATCCGCAGTACGATCGCGTCGCTGCCGTCGGGATAATAGCGGCGCCGCCGACCGACCTCGCTCAGGCCTGCCTGCCCGTAGAGCGCCAGCGCCGCGACGTTGGCAGTCGCCACCTCGAGGAAAAGCGCCGTAGCGCCACGCGCGCGCGCCTCTGCCAACGCGGCCCGCAGCAACGTGCTTGCAATGCCGTGCCTGCGTGCTCCGGGTTCGACAGCCAAGGTAAGTACCTCCGCATCCTGCGCTGCGACGCGCGCAAGCAGCATTCCGCCACGCTCATCCAAGAAGCCAAATACCCCCGGCAGTGCGAGCTGGAGCGAGATCGCATCCGTACCCCACGCCTCTGCTGGTGCAAACGCCGCCGCATGAATCGCCGCGAGTACTGCCGCATGGGCCGGTGTGGCGTGCTGGATTGTTTTGTTCATGCCACAGGCGGGGGGCGCAATCCACCGGTAGGGAGCCTGGCTTCCGGCGGATCGATATAGAGCGGCTGTGCCGGCAACGGCGGCAGCACTCCGGCAAGCCGCCGCTCGCCGACCACCGCGACATGCCGAGCCAAAGGCAGGCGCGCGTCGGTGAGCATGACATTGACGTCACGGGCCGCCAACCGACAGGCCACCGCGATCGCAGCGTCGCCGGCAACCGCGACCTTGCCCTCGGGCGGCGGCAGCGAATCCAGCAAGAATGAGGCAATGGCGCCACCCCGATCGAGGAAAACCCTCCCCCGTTTACTGTCGATTGCCGACCAGAGGCGACGTTCCCCGAGATGCGGCAGCGAGTCGGCCAGTGCCTCGCCAACCGTGACCCCGACCACCGGTATACCGGCTGCGAGCGCGATGCCGTGCGCCAGAGCCAGCGCGGCCCGAATGCCGGTGAAGCTCCCAGGGCCCACGGTCACTGCCACCAGATCGATTGCCGTTGCGCGCACCATTGCTTCGTCCAGCACGGCGCTGGCCATTACCGGCAGCAGGGCGGCGTGGCCGCGAGCAGTGTCTTCATGTCGCACGGCGAGCGTGTGTTGATCGACGACGATGGCGGCCGTGCACCGTGCCAGAGCGGCATCCAGTGCCAGAACCCGCATGCGGACAGAAAGGAAGCAGGTTCACCGCAAAGGCGCAGAGGCGCGGAGAACAGGAAATGCGCTTCGCGCGAAGCGCCATTCTATTCCTCTCCGCGTCTCTGCGCCTCTGCGGTGAATCTTCTTCTGTCCTACAGGAATACGCACGCCTGGAAGAACTCGAGCCGTGGGGAGCGTGGGAACAGCCCCTCAGGATCGCCATGGCCAAGATTGCACAGGAAATTCGATCGCCAGCCGCGGTCCGCCAGGAACAGCTCATCCACCAGGGCATTGTCGAAACCCGACATCGCTCCGGTGTCGAGCCCGACGGCGCGCGCCGCCAGAATTAGATAGGCACCCTGCAGCGTGCCGTTGCGGAATGCCGTCGTCGCAGCCAGCGAATCGTTGCTGGTGAACCAGGAACGGGCCTCCTGATTGTGCGGAAACAGCTTCGGCAGATGGTCGTGAAATTTTGGGTCGTAAGCCACGATCGCCGTCACCGGTGCGGCCATCGTCTTCTCCAGGTTCCCGCCCGACAGCGCCGGCGCCAGCTTCTGTTTCGCCTCCTTCGTGCGCAGGAACAAAAAGCGCGCCGGCGAGCAGTTGGCCGAGGTCGGACCCATCTTCAGGACATCATAGAGCGCCCGCAGCTCGTCGTCGGTGACCGGCTGGTCCGTGAACTTGTTATGCGAGCGCGCCTCTCGGAACAGCAGATCGAGCCCGGCGTCGTCCAGGGTCATGATGGTGTCTCCTTCGCATCGCTCGACACCGAACGATCTGCGCGCAGGATGGCCGGCCCCGGAAGGGGCATCAAGGCCGGATTGTCAGGCCGCCGGCGACGCGCTCAGAGGTCGACCTGCTCGACGGCGACGACCTCCGGCACATAGTGGCGGAGCATGTTCTCGATGCCATGCTTCAGGGTCGCGCGGGACGAGGGGCAGCCGGAGCAGGAGCCCTGCATGTGCAGCTTCACGATGCCGTCGCGATAGCCGCGGAACACGATGTCGCCGCCGTCGCCGGCCACCGCCGGGCGCACGCGCGTATCCAGCAGTTCCTTGATCTGATCGACGATTTCCTGGTCCTCCGGCGCGATATCCTCGTCCGGGTCCGCTTCGGCGGCGCCTTCGATCACCGGACGCCCCGCGACGAAGTGCTCCATGATCGTTGCCAGCACCTGCGGCTTCAGCGCCTGCCAGGCGACGTCGCCGGCTTTCGTTACCGTGATGAAATCTCCGCCGAGGAAAACGCGCGCAACGCCCGGCAGATCGAACAATGCACTCGCCAGCGGGCTGCGCTCAGCCGAGGCCGGGGAGGCGAAATCCGCCGTGGAGGTATCCATGACGTAGCGGCCGGGCAGGAACTTCAGGGTGGCGGGATTCGGGGTGTCTTCGGTCTCGATGAACATGAACCTGCCTGCTGTGGTTGTGGACGGGAAACCGGACCGCATTGGTCCGCTCGGTGACGGTTACATCGGCCGAAGAGGCCGGAATGACAAGGGCTGGTCGCGTTCTGCCAGCCGTCAGTCCGCGGCGGCGGCCGAGACCCCGCCCATGCCGCCATGCGCGGCGTAGGCGTGCACTGCCTCCGCGAACTGCTCGAAAATCCGGCGGGAGACGATGTCGGTTCGCCAGTCGTTCTCCGGGTGCCACTGCACACCAACCGCGAAGCCTGGGACGGGACCGGCGGGCGTGGCGATGACATGCACCGCCTCGATCGTCCCGTCCGGGGCGGTGCCTTCAACCACGACACCGGGCGCAAGCTCGTTGACGCCCTGGTTGTGCAGCGAGTTCACCGCGATTTCGGTGGCGCCGGCAAGGCGATGCAGCCAGCCGCCCGGGGTGATACGGATGCTGTGCGCCTTGCCGATCCGGATTTCGCGCGATGCCACCATCGGCGAGGAATGGTCCATCCGGTCCGGAAGGTCCTGCAGTCGTTGATGCAGCGAGCCGCCGAGGGCGACGTTCAGCTCCTGGAAGCCGCGACAGATGGCCAGGACCGGCACGCCGCGCGCCACGGCAGCGCGGATCAGCGGCAGCGTGGTGCCGTCACGCGCCGGGTCCTCCCACGTGCCTTCGGCATGCGGTGGTCCGTCGTAATAGCTGGGGTGCACGTTGGATCGGCTGCCGGTGAGGATGATCCCGTCCAGCCGTTCGAGCAGGGTTTCGATGTCGGCGGTCGGGCCGTTGGCAGGGATCAGCACCGGCACGGCGCCCACGATCAGATCGGTCGCATCGACATACGTGTTGGAGGCGGCATGGTTCGGCATGCCGAAAATTCCGAACTGCTTGGTGCAGCAGCTTATGCCGACGAGCGGCTTGACGACCCGCATGGACCTCATGTCAGAGGATAATGTTCGCTTTCTACGGCAAAATGAAGACATTTTGTGCGATGGCCGGCATGTGCGGCCCGCAAGGACTGCGCCTGCGCGTGGCTCATGGCCCCGAATCGAGCGTTTCTCAGCCCGGATTCGGCTGGAGAAAGCGTGGATCGATGAATTCGAACAACTTCGTGTCGAATTTGCCGCCGGTTTCGACATTGTAGAGCGTCACCCGAGTCTCCTGGCGCTGGGCGTCCAGCACCGTCCACTGCCGGAGCGCGAGCGGATTGTCCGCGAATATCAGGGTCAGCGTGCCGTCGCCCGGCGAGGCAGTTCGTACCAGGCTCACCTGGATCTGGCCGGGCAGCCGCTGCATCCCTGTCACGGTCACGTCGCCGGTGAGGTGGACATTGTCCGCCAGGAGGATTCCCAGCGGTGTGCGCGAAATCGGGATATTGGTGGTCTGATTCAATGACTTGTCATGGAACACCACCAGCCCATGGCCGGCGACCAGCAGAAGTGGGCTGGGCGCGTCATACTGGAACCGCATCCGCCCCGGCCGGTCCAGCCAGGCCGTGCCCTGGTTGATCGCCCCATTTGGCGCGACCTGGAGGAAGTGCGCCTTCAGTGTCCGGAGGCCGTCCAGATAGGTCTCGATTCGCGTCAGGTCGGCGCTGTCCTGCGGCGTCGGCTGAAAGCGGGGCTGTGCTCGCGCAGTCGTTGCGGCGAACACCAGCGGGGCGAGCGACAGGAGGATCAGGTCACGGCGGTGCATGCCGCCCATGTGGCGCCGGCGCTTCAGGTTTGCAAATCCCAGGGGCCACGGCGTTTTCGTGTCGGCAGACGCGGTATTGTTGACCGCCGTCACGGCTCGGCCGAGTCTTCCAACCCAGCACCATGCCAGCAGGCGGAGATGCCGATGACGCTTCAGCAGAACACCGATCGGATCATGACCACGCATGTCGGCAGCCTGCCGCGGCCGCACGACCTGCTGGACATGATGAAGGCGCAGCTTGAGGGCCGCGATTACAACGAGGACACCTATCAGGCCCGCGTCCGTGGCGCCGTTGCCGAATGCGTGCGTCAGCAGGCCCAAACCGGCATCGATATCCTGTGCGACGGCGAACAGTCGAAATCCGGCTTCTTCACCTATGTGCGCGAGCGGCTGGACGGGTTCGAGGCGCGGCCGCAGCAGCGTCGGGAGATGTTCGTGGCCGAGGTCGCGGCGTTTCCGGAATACTATGAGCAGTACTTCAGGACCGCGATGCTGGGCGGGTCCGTCGCCCCGGCCGTGCCGCTGGTCTGCACCGGCCCGATCCGCTACCGCGGCGAGGCAGCCCTGCGGCGCGACATCGACAACCTGAAGGCCGCGCTGGCGACCGTGCCGCATCATGCCGCCTTCATGCCCGCGGTCGCGCCGAGCGGCGTCGGGGAGAACGAATACTACGGCACTGACGAGGCGTTCTTCCTGGCGGTCGGCGAGGCGCTGCACGCGGAGTACCAGGCGATCGTCGATGCGGGGTTCATCCTGCAGATCGACGATCCGTTCCTGTCCGACCTGTACGGCGATCCGGCGTTCGACACCGCGCAGCGTCATGCGAGGGCGGACATCTACGTCGCGGCGATCAATGCGAGCCTGCGCGGAATTCCGCCGGAGCGCGTGCGCTACCACACGTGCTACGGCATCAACCACGGCCCTCGCATCCATGAGGCCGCGCTGGCGGACGTCGCCGGCCATATGCTGCGGGTGAACGCCGGCGCCTACAGCTTCGAGGCAGCCAACGCGCGGCACGAGCACGAGTACCACCTGTGGGAGACGGTGAAGCTGCCCCCGGGCAAGGTGCTGATCCCCGGGGTGATCACGCACTCGTCCAACATCGTGGAACATCCCGAGTGGATCGCCGAGCGCCTGGTGCGGTTCGCACGGCTGGTCGGGCGCGAGAACGTGGTGGCCGGGGCGGACTGCGGGTTCTCGTCGCAGGCCACGTATCAGACGGAGGTGCATCCGACGGTGATCTGGGCGAAGTTTGAGGCGCTGCGGGACGGGGCGCGGATTGCGAGCAGGCAGTTGTGGGGGTGATGGGACGCCTACGTAGACTGGTCACACCACATCTTCGTCACGCGTCAATCCAGGAGTCACGAGCGCCACGACCCGGCTAACGATCGGAGCCTCCGTTCCAGTTCGACCGGGTCGGGAGCAGAGGCGGGAAGACCCGCCTGAAGGAGCGCCTTGACCGTCGCCAGACTGACGATGCCGCTCTGCACGCCATCGTTCAGCCAGTTCCGGTCCTTGTGGCGCCACGCGCTGAGTTTCGCGATGGCGATATCTTCCGCACTCGGTTAAACAGCCGTCGCAGACCCGTCTGATGGCGTGTACTCAGTTGCACGCATGCGCCAGTCCGTCGGCATGATCGCCGTGTTCGGGCTGACCCCATCGCCGTAGTAGTGGAAAGTTTGATGGAAAATGGAGCCGTGACCGATCGTGCCATCGATCAGATCGGACATCGGTTCGGGATCGACAACTCCATCTGCGTAGAGGTCGATTTCGGGTGTCAGCATCATAGAGGCGGGAATGTGCCTTGCGGTGATGATGACCGCGCCTGTGCCGATCACAACGAAACGCCGATGATTGGTGATGCTGGCCGCGGCCCGCAGAATGTGGTCGATGTCATCGCGCCTCAGCATCGGCCTGCGCCACCAATGCTGCGACTTCGCGCGAGGTCAGGCCCCGGCCGAACACCGGTCGCGTTTCCCGAAGCAACTGTCCGCGCTCGCCGCCCTCGACCAGCGCAGCGGCGATCTCGCTCGCCGGCTTCGTCAGCAGTTCGCGCCATATCATGCCGTACTTGTGCTGATGCGGATCGGGCAACATAGCCGCTTCGACAAACCGACGGGCGGACTCGATCAGCGAGGGGTCGGCGACGATGCGGCGCGCCACTTCACATACCTTGAGGTAGTCCAGCCGCTCATGCCGGTCGTGGAACCGCGTTTTCACCGCTACAGCCTCGCCAACTGACTTAGCCCTGTATAATAACCAATGTCGCCTGGATTTGCGATCTGATGGCTCACGGCACGGACTCCGGGTTTGTCGGTGCCATAATTTTCTCCGGAGTCATGCACTTCCCCTCGTGAGATCTGTGTAAGGCGCTCTCGTGGGCATGACGCTTTCGGCTACCCCATATCGTTGCCTAGAGTCTTGCGCCAATCTCCTTAACTTCCTTACTTTCCTCCCATGCTCGCGAAACTCACCGCCAAGAACCAACTCACCCTCCCCAAGCGCGCGATCCAGGCGCTCGGCTCGCCCACACACTTCCCGGTGGAGGTGGCCGATGGCCGGATCACGCTGACCCCGGCCAGGCTCGACGCCGCTGACGCCGTGCGCGCCAAGCTCGCCGAACTCGGCATCACCGAGGCCGACGTGACCGACGCTGTCGTGGCGCTGGCCGGCAAGCTGCCGGTCGCCTCGCCAGCGAGCCCGCGGCAAGCGCTGGGATGGCACGCCGAGATTGACCCTGCCACTCAACCGCGCACGCCCCGGTACCCAAACGTCACGCGTTGAAATCCGCTTCGCGGCTCAAGTCTCCGCAAATAGCCGAACATACGGATCGTAGCGGAAGCGTCGGTTGCGCGCGTGGCCGGTCACCTCCGCCAGAATACCGATCTCAGCCAGACGTTCCACAAGCTGGTTGGCCGCCGGATAGCTTGTGCCGACCAGCTTGCGAACTTCGCTCACCGACACGATGGGATGTGCGAACAGATACTCCAGCGTACGGTGGCCATTGCCAGCGGTGCGCCCGAGCCGATCCGCGATCAGCTCTCGATGTTGTTCGCGCAACACGAGGATGCGGCGCGCTGTGACGCTTGCCTCCAGGCTCACCTCGATGACCCCAGACAGGAAGAATCGCAGCCAAGCCTCGAACGCACCTGAATCACGCACGGCCTGCAGGTGCTCGTAGTAGCTCTGCCGATACCGCTTGAAGTAGTGCGACAGGTAGAGCACTGGCTTGCTCAGCACCTGATTCTCGCACAGCAAAAAGGTGATCAGCAGCCGCCCGACCCGCCCATTGCCGTTCAAGAACGGATGGATCGTCTCGAACTGCGCGTGCGCCAGGCCGATCTTGACCAGCAACGGCAGCGCGTCGTCGGTGTGCAGAAAGCGCTCCAGCGCACCCAGCGCATCCGGGACCCCGGCGGGCGGCGGCCGAACAAACTTCGCGTCGTTCAGAATGCAACCAGCCGGTCCGATCCAGTTCTGGCTGGTCCGTAGCTCGCCGGGCGTCAGATGCGAACCCCGCACGCCGTCCAGCAGCTTGGCGTGTATCTCCCGGATCAGGCGAACCGAAACGGGCAATGCGGCGAGCCGCACGAGACCGTGGTTCATCGCGGCGACATAGTTCAGGACCTCGGCCACATCGTGTGGCTGCTCGGGGTTGAAGACCTTGGCCTCGGCCGACAGCAGGTCCTGCAGCGAACTCTGCGTGCCCTCGATCTGGCTCGACAGCACTGCCTCCTTGCGGACATACATCAAGACGAACAGGTCTGGGTTGGGCAGCGTCTCGATCGAGCCCGCGAGCCGGCCGAGGGCGAGATCAGCGCGCGACAGAAGCGCCTGCAGCTCGCCATCGATCCTCACCGGCGGATCGGGGGGCAGCGGCGCGGGAATGAAGGCACGATATCCCAGTTGCAGCTGCCGGTAGTTGCCGGCGCGGCCGGCCGATGGATAGGGTAAGTGCGCCGCCTTTAACATGCCGGGATTTGGGTTCCATATGAAAGGCTAGCTTTCATATAGCTGCTCATCGGCTCCCTGGGAAGAGCTGCCTTTAATATGGCGGCCCATCGACGCCACAGGAAAGCCTGGCTTCAACAGCCGCCGCCCGCCTGCACGGTGCCGTCATTCGCCGGAGCGGACGACGGCAGGGCGGCAGGATGACCTGGCCTTTCGTCAAATGGATGTGGTGGGCTTCGCGGCACCGGGCACGGCTTGCAGACGATCCGCCCCCGGCAACCTCGGCCGCGTCGCCTACTGCACCCGGTTGTCCACCAATTCCGTCACCACCGCCGGATCGGCAAGGGTGGACGTGTCGCCCAGGCTGTCGGTCTCGTTGGCGGCGATCTTCCGCAGAATGCGCCGCATGATCTTGCCGCTCCGAGTTTTCGGCAGCGCCGGCGCCCACTGGATCGCGTCCGGCGACGCTATCGGTCCGATCTCCTTGCGCACCCAGGCCACGAGTTCCTTGCGCAGAGCCTCGGTCGGCTCCTCGCCGAGCTTCAACGTGACGTAGGCGTAGATGCCCTGCCCCTTCAGCTCGTGCGGGAAGCCCACCACCGCGGCCTCGGCCACCTTCGGATGCGCCACCAGCGCGCTTTCGACCTCGGCGGTGCCCATGCGGTGGCCCGACACATTGATCACATCATCCACGCGGCCGGTGATCCAATAGTAGCCGTCGGCATCGCGCCGCGCACCGTCGCCGGTGAAATAAAGTCCCTTGAACGTCGAGAAATAGGTCTGCACGAAACGCTCGTGATCGCCGAACACGGTGCGCATGATTCCCGGCCAGGCATCGGCCAAGCATAGATTGCCCTCGCACGGTCCATGCAGTTCGTGCCCGTCGCCGTCCACGATGATCGGCTTCACCCCCGGCAGCGGCCACGTTGCAGAGCCAGGCTTGGTGGGCGTGGCACCCGGCAGCGGGCTGATCAGGATGCCGCCGGTCTCCGTCTGCCACCATGTGTCCACGATCGGGCAACGGTGCTCGCCGACCACGCGGTCGTACCACAGCCAGGCCTCGGGATTGATCGGCTCGCCGACGCTGCCCAGGATGCGCAGCGAGCGGCGCGACGTCTGCTTCACCGGGCCCTCGCCATCGCGCATCAGCGCCCGGATCGCGGTCGGCGCGGTGTAAAATATGTTGACCTTGTGCTTGTCCACCACCTGCCAAAAGCGCGAGCTGTCCGGATAGTTCGGGATGCCCTCGAACATCAGCGTGGTCGCGCCGTTCGCCAGCGGTCCGTAGACGATATAGGTGTGACCGGTCACCCAGCCGACATCGGCGGTGCACCAGAAGATCTCGCCCGGGTGGTAGTCGAACACCAGCTCATGCGTGAAGCTGGCCCATACCAGGTAGCCGCCCGTGGTGTGCAGCACGCCCTTCGGCCGCCCCGTGCTGCCCGACGTGTACAGAATGAACAGCGGATCCTCGGCGTTCATCTCGAGCGGCGGACAATCCGGCGAGGCCTCCGTGCACAATGTC
The DNA here is from genome assembly GCA_035569235.1 of Acetobacteraceae bacterium. GTDB lineage: Bacteria > Pseudomonadota > Alphaproteobacteria > Acetobacterales > Acetobacteraceae > JAMXLO01. The sequence goes on from DATMND010000490.1 coordinate 19,437, forward strand.
GCGTAGTCGTGGTCGCGGCCGGACTGCATGGCGACGTTGCCGCCGGTCACCTTCACGACGATGACGCTCTTCACGTCCGGACAGGACTTCAGCGCCTCGTCGGCATTGGCCTTCAGAGCCACCTTGCGCCCGCCGCGACGGCCTTCATCGGCGGTGATCAGAAGTTCCGACGCACAGTCCTGGAGGCGATTCGCCAGACTGTCCGGCGAGAATCCGCCGAACACCACGGAATGGATCGCCCCGATGCGGGCGCAGGCGAGCATTGCCACCGCGGCCTCAGGCACCATCGGCAAGTAGATCGTCACCCGGTCGCCCTTCTTGACGCCGAGCCCCTTCATCGCATTGGCGAGGCGGCAGACCTGCTCGTGCAGTTCCCGGTAGGTGACGTGCCGGCTCGTCGCGGGATCGTCGCCCTCCCAGATGATCGCGGTCTGGTCGCCGCGCGTCGCGAGGTGGCGATCGAGGCACGAAGCCGATGCGTTCAGCGTGCCGTCCTCGAACCACTTGATCGATACGTCGCCGGAGAAGCTGGTGTCCTTGATCTTCGTCGGCCGCTTCATCCAGGCGATGCGGCGGGACTGTTCGCCCCAGAAGCCTTCGGGGTCGCGACCCGCGCGCTCGAACATATCGCGGTAGCGCGCGGCGCTCACGTGGGCCTTCGCGGCAATTTCAGGCTTCACCGGGAAGATATGTCCGTCGGCGGGATGGGTCTCTGACATGAACGCGTTTCCTTCCGTTCGTCTGGCGGCGGCTCTACAGGCCGGCATCCTCGGGCACAAATATGGTGCCGTCCTTGATCTGGATCATGACGGGCTCCAGACGCTCGCCGAAACACGGGCCGCGCAGGCACTCCCCATCGGCTATGCGGAATTCGGCGCCTTGGGTGGCGCAGATGATAAGGCTGCCGTCGTGGGAGAGAAAGCGGTCCGCCGTCCACTCCAGCGGTGTGCCGATATGCGGGCAGGCGTTCACGTAGACGAAGATGGCATCGCCATGGCGGACGGCGAACAAGCCGGTGAAGCCGCCGGGCGCTGGGGGGAAGCCTTTGGCCGAGCCGTCGGGCAGGTCTTCCAGCCGGGAGAGCGCACGCTGTCCCCTCCCCCCAACCCCCTCCCGCAAGGGGAGGGGGAGCGCAGTACTTGCTCCCCCTCCCCTTGCGGGAGGGGGTTGGGGGGAGGGGACCCGGGTCGACCGATCTTCGCTCAACGCTTCCATCCCCCCATGCGGCATATTTCATCCCAGTGCGCCTTGGACACCGGCACCACGGAAAGCCGCGATTGCCGAACTAGCTCTAGATCTGCGAACTTCGGGTCCGCCTTGATTGCCGTCAGGGTCACCGGCTTCGGCATCGGACGCACGGCTTTCATATCGACCGCGACCCAATCGCCCTTTTCGGCCGTCGGGTCCGGATAGGCCTCACGCACCACCTCCACGACGCCGACGATCTCCTTGCCCTCGTTCGAGTGGTAGAAGAACGCCCGGTCACCTTTCTTCATGGCCTTCAGGTTGAGTTTGGCCGCGTGGTTGCGCACACCGGTCCAGGGTTCGACGCCATGCGCCACCTGCTGGTCCCAGGAGAACGCATCCGGTTCCGACTTCACCAACCAGTAGCGCATGAACTTTCCTTCACGAGCATGCCAGGGCGGGGTAGCCCGCTCTACAGTATGCCAGCACCGTTTTCCTTCAAACGTCAGCCGGCATGGAGTAGGTTGATCGCGTGGACGCGAGTTCCTTCGTTGCTCCGCCCCCGAGTGAGCGAAATCCGGGGCGCTCTTTACACCGTTTCGCCAACCCGGGCCGCTTCTTGCGTCTTTCCGGCGCCGTACTCCCATGGTTTGCCGCCGGCGGCGCGGGGCTGACGGCACTCGGCCTGGTCTGGGGCCTGTTCTTCGCTCCGGCCGACTGGCAGCAGGGCGACGCGGTGCGGATCATGTACGTGCATGTCCCTGCCGCGTGGCTGGCCTCGGCCGGCTATCTGGGGCTCGCGCTATGTTCGCTGCTGTCGCTGGTCTGGCGCCACCCGCTCGCCGACCTTGCGGCGGTCGAAATCGGACCGGTCGGTGCAGGATTCACCGCGCTGTGCCTGGCCACCGGCAGCATCTGGGGCAAGCCGATGTGGGGCGCCTGGTGGGTGTGGGACGCGCGGCTGACATCTGTCCTGGTGCTGTTCTTTCTGTATCTGGGCCACATTGCACTGGTGCGCGCGTTTGACGATCCGGTTCGCGGCTACCGCGCCGGCGCCATCCTGGCGCTGATCGGCGCGGTGAACCTGCCGGTGATAAAGTTCAGCGTCGACTGGTGGAATACGCTGCATCAGCCCGCCACGATCAGCTTCACTGGAGCGCCGACCATGTATGTCGGCATGCTCTGGCCGCTGCTGTTCGCCGCGCTCGGCTATACGCTCGTCTTCGCCGCCATCGTCGTTGCGCGGACCCGCGCCGCGGTGATGGAACGGCGCATCCGTGCCCTGCTGATGGCGCGAGCGCACGAGGTGCCCGCTTGACCCATCTGCCATATATCGTCGCGGCCTATGCGCTCGGCGTGCTGATCCCCGGCACGTTCGCGGTGGCCGCGTTTCTCCGCATGCGCACCGCGCAGCGGCGGCTTGCCGCGATCGACACCCGGGTCAAGCGCCCGGGTTCAGGCCCGCGCCGGCGCGCCCAATGACCCGCAAGCGCCGCCGCCTCTGGATTGTTCTCGCCTGCGGCCTCGGCCTCGGCTCCGCCACGGCGCTCGCACTGTTGGCGTTCCGCGACAATCTCGTATTCTTCGTTGCGCCCTCGGATCTGGCGACCAAGGCGCCGACGCCGGGCCGCAACTTCCGCCTGGGCGGGCTGGTCGAGCAAGGCAGCGTTCAGAGGTCCACCGACGGTGGCCGCCCGGCGGCAAAATTCCGCATCACGGACGGTGGCGCCACCGTGGAGGTGACCTATGTCGGCATTCTCCCTGACCTGTTCCGCGAGGGTCAGGGCGTGGTGACATTGGGCACGCTGCAAGCCGATGGCACGTTCCGCGCGTCGGAAGTACTGGCCAAGCATGACGAGACGTATATGCCGAAGGATGTCGCGGATGCGCTGAAAAAGGCCGGCCACTGGAACCCGGCTGCCGGCCCGCCGCCACCCGCGGCCACCTGGAACACAATGCAACCTGGAAAGGCGGGAGGATGAATCAGGTGCAGCGCCGAGGCCGCCTCCCCGTCGTCATTCCCGCGAAAGCGGGAACCCAGGTGGTGCGGTCCGGTCTCTCAGCGCTGGGTCCCCGCTTCCGCGGGGATGACAACGAAGCATGATCCCTGAACTCGGTCATTTCGCGCTGGCGCTTGCCGTTGCCCTGGCGGGGGCGCAGGCCATCCTTCCACTCTGGGGAGCCTACCGGCGCGACGCTCGTCTGATGGCATCCGCGCCGGCGCTCGCGATCGGTCAGTTCGTCGCGCTTGCAACCGCCTACGGCTGCCTGGTCTGGAGCGCCGTGGTCGACGACTTCTCCGTCGCCAACGTCGTGGAGAACTCAAACAGCCTGAAGCCGCTGATATACAAGATCACCGGTACGTGGGGAAACCACGAGGGGTCCATCCTGCTGTGGTGCCTCATCCTGGCGTTGTGCGGCGGCGCCGTGGCGGGCTTCGGTCGGGCGCTACCGTCGAGCCTGCGGGCGCGCGTCATCGGCGTGCTGGGTTTCACCTCCGCCGGCTTCCTGCTGTTCGCGCTGACGACGTCCAATCCGCTGGACCGGGTGTGGCCGCCGCCGATCGACGGCCACGACATGAACCCGCTCCTGCAGGATCCGGGCCTCGCGATCCATCCGCCGGTGCTCTACGCGGGCTATGTCGGCTTCGCCATCCCGTTCGCCTTCGCCGTCGCAGCCCTGCTGGAGGGCCGCGTGGACGCCGCCTGGGGACGCTGGGTGCGGCCCTGGACGCTCGCCGCGTGGAGCCTGCTCACCGGCGGCATCGCACTGGGCTCCTGGTGGGCGTACTACGAGCTTGGCTGGGGCGGCTTCTGGTTCTGGGACCCGGTTGAGAATGCTTCGCTACTTCCCTGGCTCTCCGGCACCGCGCTGCTGCATTCGGCGATCGTGGTGGAGAAGCGCGAGGCACTGAAGATCTGGACCATCCTGCTCGCTATCGGCACTTTTTCCCTGTCGCTGTGCGGCACCTTCCTGGTGCGGTCCGGCATCCTCAATTCGGTGCACAGCTTCGCCAACGATCCGACGCGCGGCGTGTTCATCCTGGCGCTGCTGGCGCTGGTGATCGGCGGCTCGCTGCTGCTGTTCGCGGTGCGCGCGCCGGTGATGGCGGCGACCGGCATCTTCGCGCCGGTTTCCCGCGAGGGCGCACTGGTGCTCAACAACATCCTGCTGTGCTCGATCTGCGCCGTCGTGCTGACCGGGACGACGTATCCGCTGTTCGCCGAACTGGTGTTCGGCGCCAAGCTCAGCGTCGGCCCACCGTATTTCCAGTCGACGGTGTTTCCGCTCGCCGTGCCACTGTTCCTGGCCATGTCGCTCGGCCCGGTGCTGCCGTGGAAACGAGCGGAGCTGTGGCCGGCGTTGCTCAAGCTATGGTGGGCGGCGCTGATCGCGGCTGCGATCGGCATGATTGCCGCGCTGGGGTTGCGCTACGGGCTGGCGTCGCTGGGTTTTGCCGCCTCTGCCTGGCTGATCTGCGGGGCGTTCGCCGAGGTCGTCGAGCGCACGCGGCTGTTCCGTGCGCCGTTCGCGACGTTCCGCGCGCGCATGGCCGCACAGCCGCTGTCGGTGTGGGGATCGGCTGTCGCGCATTCCGGCATGGGCGTCACCGTTGCGGGCATTGCCGGCATGTCTCTGG
>DATMND010000491.1:0-4478 GCA_035569235.1 Acetobacteraceae bacterium
GGTGTGGCGTTCTGGGATTATCTCGGCAGCCGACTCAACGTCCCCGGGCACCTTGTCGTTCCGCCACTGTCGGAACTCGTCCGCTGCCGCGGACAGCCAGCCTGATACCCACGGCTGCCCGCGGTTTTGCCGGTATTACGAGTTATTAAGGGGTGCCATTCGAGGCCGAATCACACCTGCCCTGTTGATTGGGCGTCAGTATGTCGATGACGGCGGAGACGGTCGCTCCTGCCTCAAGCGCGACGAGATCGAGGCGAAGCTGATCGACTTGGTCGATGCGTGCTCCCGCGTTCCGCTGCAGTTCGTCATGGTGACCTTCGCCTCGCCGGACGCGGGTGCGGAGGACGTACCACAAGGATGTGCGCGAGCTGCGCACCGCGGGATGACGTGGTAATGGACCGGCGTCACCGTGCCGATCCAGCCGCAGCCGAGATAGATTCGCAGAAGAGCGTCAGGCCACCCAGAGGACCCATCGCGTGGATGGGAGCGAAGGTTGAGTGGTGGGCGCCAAATAACCTAGTATGGACCTGACTATTGGCAAGCGGCGAACGAACGCCAAGTTCGGCGCGCACGGAACAGTTTCAAGGCAACGTGTGGACTATGGCTGTCGACAAATTTGATGTGTTGGTCGTTGGCGGTGGGCCCGCGGGATCAACCATTGCGGCGTTGCTAGCCCAGCGAGGAGATAATGTCGTTCTGGTGGAGAAGGATACGCATCCTCGATTCCACATCGGCGAGTCGCTGCTGCCGATGAACCTGTCGCTTTTCGAACAACTGGGAGTGATGGAGGCGATCGATCGCATCGGGATGCCGAAATATGGAATCGAGTTCGTCTCCCCCTGGCACGAGAACACCACGATGCTGGACTTCGCCCAGTCCTGGCACAAAAGCCTGTTCTATTCGTACGAAGTGCGGCGGTCCGAATTCGACGACGTCCTGCTGCGGAACGCCGCGGCCAAGGGTGCGTGTGTCATCGAGGGCTGCCGCATTGCACAGGTGGAATTTCCGCCTGACGGCAGCGTGGTCGCCACGGGACAGGACGGTGACGGACGGGCGCGGCAGTTCGCCGCAAGATTCCTGGTGGACGCGTCCGGCCGCGATACGCTACTCGCCGGCCGCCTTGCCATCAAGCAACGCAATCGCCGCCACGCCAGTGCCGCGGTGTTCGGACATTTCACTGGTGCGCGACGCCTGCCTGGCAAAGCCGCAGGCAATATCAGCATCTTCTGGTTCGAGCACGGCTGGTTCTGGTTCATTCCGCTCGTCGACGGCACCACCAGCGTCGGTGCCGTCTGTCCTCCAGAGTTCATGAAGTCGCGCGGGACTGACGTGTCTAGCTTTCTGGCAAGCCTGATCGCTCAATGCCCGGCGCTGGCTGAACGGCTGGCCGACGCGCAGATGATGGGACCTGCAACGGCAACCGGGAACTACTCGTATCGCGCCGGGCGGATGTCGGGAAACAACTTCATCATGCTTGGCGATGCCTATGCGTTCATCGATCCGGTGTTCTCAACCGGCGTCTACATCGCGATGAAAAGCGCATTCCTCGGCGCCGATGTGGTAACCGCCTTCCTGCACCGGCCAGGCGCGGAAGCGGATCGCGCACTGCGCCGCTTCGAGACCGAGATACGCGACGCACTCGCCAGATTTTCCTGGTACATCTATCGCGTCAATACCGCGGCAATGCGCGACCTGTTCATGGCGCCTCGCAACTATTTCCGGATGCAGGAGGCATTGCTGTCGCTGCTATCCGGCGACGTGTTCGGCCATTCGCCCATTCGCTCCAGGTTGCTGCTTTTCAGGGCTGTGTTCCATATCAAGAGCTTCTTCATGCGGCAAGCACGATTGTTGACAGCATGGTCGGCAACGCGTTCCGGCGAAGCATGAATTTCGTCCGTTCCAGCAACCCGGCAACCGCGGTTCCGGAGGATCGGTCAACACCGCGCGGCCACCCCGCCGTCACGACAACCCACTTGGTGCTGGTACCCAGCTACAATACCGGCGTGAGACTATTTCCCACTGTCGCGGCCATCCGTCGACAGGAATGGCCGGTCTGGGTGATCATCGACGGCAGCACCGACGGGACCGGCGAGAAACTTGCTTGCATGGCCACGAATGACCCGGACCTGCGTGTCTTCACGTTGCCGCGCAATCAGGGCAAAGGCGCCGCCATTCTGCACGGGTTGAGACTGGCCCATGCGCAAGGCTTCACGCATGTCGTGACCGTGGATGCGGACGGACAGCATTCCGCCGATCATGTCGGGTTCCTCATCGCCCTGTCGCGCGAACATCCCGAGGCGATGGTGCTGGGCGTACCGGTGTTCGACTCGAGTGCGCCCGCGATCCGCATCGTCGGCCACCGAGTTGCAAACTTTTGGGCGGACCTCGCGACCCTGCGGTCTGGAATCGGTAATTCGCTGTTTGGCTTTCGCGTCTATCCGGTTGAGGCGCTGCTGGAGATATTTGAGGAAACACGCTGGATGCGGGGGTTCGATTTTGAGTCGGAAGCCGCCATCCGCCTGTCCTGGCGGGGCGTTCCCGCGGTCAATCTTGCGACGCCGGTCCGCTACTTCCGCCGCGAGGACGGCGGAGTGTCGCATTTCAAATACATGCGCGACAACCTTCTGTTGTGTTTCATGTACGCGCGGCTGTTCATCGAGCTGCTGCCGCTCCTGCCTGGACTTTGGGCCCGACACGTCAGAGCATCCCGCCGTTGATCGATATAATCTGTGCCGAGATGTAGCCAGCCGACTCGGATGCCAGGAACTGCACAAGTTCGGCGACCTCTTCGGGAGTGCCGGCGCGTTTCATGGGCACCAACCGGCTGATTTGCTCTTGATCGAACGCCTTGTTCGCCATTGGCGAGGCGATGATTCCTGGCGCGACCGCATTGACCGTGACGCCGCGGCTGGCGAGTTCGAGCGCCAGCGCGCGGGTCGCGCCGTGCAACCCTGCCTTGGCCGCTGCGTAGTTCACCTGGCCGCGATTGCCGGCGAGCGCGGCGGCGGAGGTTATGTTGATAATCCGCCCCCAGCGTTGCCGGATCATCGGCAACAGCAGCGGCTGGGTGACGTTGAAGAAGCCGTTGAGCGAGACATCGATAACGCTGTTCCATTGCTCGCGGCGCATCCCCGGCATCACTGCGTCATCGTGGATGCCGGCGTTGTTAATGAGGATCTCGATGGCCCCGTCAGCGAGCACACCGGCGAGCGCCGCCTCGGTTGCCTGCGCGTCGGCCACATTGAAGGCGACGGCAGAGGCCGATCCACCCGTGGCGATGATGTCCGCGGCAATCCGCTCCGCGCGATCGGCACCGCGATTAGCGTGGACGTAGACATGTCGACCGGCCGCGCCAAGCCGGCGACAGATGGCTGCGCCCAACGCTCCGCTGCCACCTGTTACGAGGGCTCGCCTCATTCCGAATGTCCTGCATAGATCACCACTGCGGCGCGGCCGGACAATGCCGGCTTGGCGTTGCAAGTCAGCTCGAAGCGATAAATGGCGTTGGTGCCCTGGGCGATCAGCAGTTCGGCGGTCACCAGCAGATCGCCATCCAGCATATCGAGTCGCTCAACGGAGCAAATCACGTCGCGCAGGCTGGCCAGGTAGCCTGAAATGGAACGGCGCCCGTTGCCAATCAGGCCGGCATGCACTGCCATCGCCTGAGATGCATACTCGACACCGCAGACCGCATCGAGACGATCGTTTGCGGCCAGCGGATTGCCGGCCGAGCGATGGCTGGAGGCGACGCAGGCGATGGAGGTCATGTCCCAGGCAAGCACGGCATCCAGCAGGCACATCGGGACCGCATGCGGAATCAGAGCCGCGATCCCTGCCTTGTCCAGCAGCCCGATCATGATGGCATTACGGCAATATCAAGCTCGCTCAGGCAAATTGAGCGCGCCTCTGCGCAAGCAATGGCCTCCAACAGCGGCAGCCCGCGCGCAGCAGGATTTCCCAGGCGCAGCAGCTCCAGTTCCGGATTCACCATCCCGGTTGCGGAGCCTGCGACATCCGAGATCGCCACGGTCAATGACGCGAGCACCCGCTCCGCGCGTCGCGGCGCCAGAACCAGGGCCATTCCGAACACCGAGGCAATTGGGCGCGCCGCATGCAGCGGTGCTGGATAGGGTACGTCGTAGGCAATCAGCGTGACCGGTCGGTCGCACACTGTGACCTGCACTGCAGCCTCAAGAAGCCCTGCGGCGAAGCTGTCGTCGTACGCACTCAAGCTGATGCTTGGTGCGCGCGAACCGGTCGCGAGCGCCCAGTACCCGGAAGACGCATTATGGACGGAGTTATGGAAGCGCGTCGGCGACACTTCGCGCTGTTGGGTGGCAAGCACCGCGAGGATCTCGTGGATCGTCTCACCATCACTGCCGGAAGCGGCGAACACCATCGCCATTTCAGCGGGGTCGCGCCCGGCTTGCACCAATGCCTCCGTGCCGGCGGCAATCGCCAGTCTCGCGGTCGTGCCC